>NZ_JBDNXE010000102.1:0-15178 GCF_047721585.1 Gluconacetobacter sp. | reverse complement strand
GGCGTATCCTGCGCCCCGGCGGGGGCGGGCATGGCGGACGCGAGGAGGGCGGAGGTGGCGATCACGGTCGCTATGGACCATTGCGGGCGCGGGTTTACAGCACGGCGGGGGCGCGCGGACATTGTAAATCCTTTTATGGTTTCGGGGGCAAAATCGGTTCGATGATTTATCGAACCACGTTTCGTCTCCGGAAACATCACTTTTCATATTAATTTTAGTTAATGTGTGGGCGCGCGTTCAGCCGGCTGGGGCGTGCGTCCCGGTCGGTTGCGTTGAGGAATGCGATGCGGTGGACGCCGGCCGGGCTGGCCGGCGGCGATGGGGAGTCAGAAGTGCCGGAGCTGTTCGAAGATGGCCTGGAGGCGCGCGTTCATCGTGTCCATTTCGGTATCGGACAGGTCGCCGAAGACGAACGAGAAGATCTGCCCGATTTCCGGGCGCAGGCGTTCGAGCGTCTCGCGGCCGCGATCGGTGATGGTGATGTGGATCGCGCGCCCGTCACCCTGGGACGTCGCGACATGGACCAGCCCTTCCGCCACCATGCGCTGGATGACTTTCGTCAGTGTGGATTGCTTGAGAATGGCCTCGTCCATCAATTGCGACAACGACGACATATCGCGCTGCGACAGGGCGGAGAGCACTTTCCATTGCGAAAGATCCAGGCCTGCGCGCTTCAAAGCGCGTTCCGCCTTCAATGCGTGCAGGCTGGTGATGCGGCTCATCCAGTAGAAGGGGGAGTCTTCAAGTCTGAATTCGGGTGAGGACGGGGTTTTGCGGCGGCTGGTCACGGTGTAGTCTCATTCTTGTCATCGGCTTTGTGTTTCTATTTGGAATTGTAGATCAGATTCGGTGGCAATGCGAGCGCGGCCGGACAATCCGGATGCCCGGTCGCGTCGGAAACCTTCGCGGCGGGTTAGAAGATGACGCGCAGGCGCAGGCCGAGGACGCTGAGATTCTTTACCTTCCGTTCAAGGTTGGGGTTGATGACGTACTGGAAGTCCGGCTGGACCCAGATGCCCTGGCGGATATGGATGTTGTAGGTGGCTTCGAGCACCGTGGCGGAGCTTTGGGGCGTAAGCGCGTTGGCGGGCAGTTTCCTGCCGCGCCGGTAATAGAGTTTCTGGGCCGCGACGAGCGTGGAACTGGCGGTGACGTGGTTGACCATGATGCCGATCACGTCGTTCGGCCGCCCCGGAACCATGCCGCGATCGGACAGGCCGAGATAATATTGATGCTCGTAGGGCGAGGCGCGCGGGGCGTTGTGGACATAGCCCGCCATGACATACAGGCCCTCGTAGATGCCGCGGCCGTGGCGGAAGAGCATCTGGTCCATCGTGGTCCAGACCTGGATCTTGCCGCGACCGGTGCGGGCGGGCAGGCCGGTCAGGGGGATGGGGTTGCCGTTGATATCCGTGTAGTACGAGGGATAGGGCGAGGAATCGTAGGCGGCGGCGATCTTGTAATGGCCGACCAGCGCGTGGGGGCCGAAAACGGGAATGGCCCCGATTTCAAAGGGAACATACACGCCCGTATAGGCGCTGGTATCGAACTCGAACCCGGTGCGGGTGTATTTGGGCTGGCCGAGGCCGGAATTGACGCCATAGGCGCCGCCCTGCACATACAGGCCATGCAGGGGCCAGAACCGCAGCCGGCCGCCCAGCACGCCGTTGGGCGTGTTGTTGAAGCCGATCGAGCCCTTGGTTTCGGTTTTCGGGTTGCCGCATATGGCATTGTTCATGAACGTGCAAAAAAGCGGCGAAGTCGAGAAATCGAGATTGACCGACATGTAGCCCAGCGCGAGTTGCAGGCGCTGGTTCAGGAGATCCTGCGTGCCGTAAGCGGATACGAGATGGACGATGACATTGCCGCCGCCACCGTAGATTTCCTGCACGTTGACCAGTGAGCGGTCGCCCGCATCGGTCGAGAGATTGTGGCCGGCGCGGTTGACGAAGACGAAATGCGTGTTGAACCCTTTCCAGCCGACCAGCTTGTGCCAGTTCAGGTTGACCTGGACCGCGACCTGGTGCGTGTAGCCGGCCGAACCGGTCACGTCGGAGCGGCCGCCATTCAGGATGATGGCGCTCTCGCCGACATAATCGATGCCCAGGCCGATGCCCTTGTTGGCCAGGCTGCCGCGCAGCTTGTTCCAGGCGCTGTTGGCGTGTTCGGTGTTGGGCGCGAAGGGCGTGTTGTCGTACGCCGTCGGACTGTCGAGAAAGGTGGACGGACCGCTGGGGGAGGTCAGGCCCGTATAGGGCGGCGCCGTCGCCGCCGAGAGCGGACCAGGACCGACGGCAAGGAAGAGGCTCGCGACGGCGAGGGACATCTTCCTGTTCCCGCTATGGGAAAGAAAGGATGATATGGACACGACAGTTTTCCTGTTCTTCGGGATGTCCGGGGTGTGGTCACCATTGTTCTGGTGACCTTGTTTTTTCTTGTTTCTTGTTTTTATGGGTACGCGTGTTCGTCAGGGCGCCGTTGCGATGGCGGCGCCTTTGTACGGATCGTTCTGTTGCCCGCCGCGCTGTCTTTTTGGCGTGGCGGGTGGGTTTTACTGTTTTTGTAGTGCTTTTACTGCCCTATGTCGGGCGTAGCTTGTCGCGATACTGGCATGCGCGGTCGCGGTAAGCCTGGCTGGCGCCCTTCATCATCGCCTCGTGCGCCGGGGTGACGGGGCCGACGAGCGTGGCCGGGCGGCCGCGAATGACCGAGCCGTCGGGGAAAATCCTGCCTTCCGGGACCAGGCTGCCGGCGGCGACCAGGCAGTTTCGGCCGATCTGGGCGCCGTTCATGATCACCGAGCCCATGCCGATCAGCGAGCCGGCGCCGATGCGGCAGCCATGCAGGATGACCATGTGGCCGATCGTGACATCCTCGGCGATTTCCAGCGGAAATCCGGGATCGGTGTGCAGGACGGAATTGTCCTGCACGTTGCTGCCGGCGCCGATGACGATGCGCTCGGAATCGCCGCGCAGGACGGCGCCGAACCAGATGCTGGCCGCCGCCTGCACCGTGATGGCGCCGATCAGCGTGGCGGTCGGTGCCACGTAGGTATTTTCGGCCGACAGGTCGGGGGTCTGGCCGTCATATTCAAACAGCATCTCGTTCCTCACTCCCGTCCAGCGAGGCCAGGGCGATGCGCGCGCTGGTCCCCGCGATATGGTCGCGCATGAGTTGTGACAGGCGCGCCCCGTCGCGCTGTTCCAGGGCGTCCATGATGGCATCGTGTTCCGCGATGGCGGTGGCCCAGTCGCGATCGTCCTTGCGCCGGATGAAGCGGCAGACATGGATGCGCGCCAGGATCTGCTGGTACATCTCCGACAGGGCCGGATTGCGGGCCAGGGCGAAGATGGCCTCGTGGACCTGCCGGTTCTGGCGCAGGTAGCGTTGTTCGTCGCGCCGTGCGTAGCTTTGCATCATCTCGTCGTGCAGTGCGCGGACGTGGGCGATGTCCTGCGCGGTGGCGCGGGCGCAGGCCAGTTCGCCGGCCACGCCTTCCAGCGCGCCCATGATCGGGAACAGATTGTGGATATCGGCCTCGGTGATCTGTGCCACGACCGCGCCGCGCCGGGGCAGCAGCTCGACCAGCCCTTCCGACGCCAGGACCTTCAGCGCCTCGCGCAGCGGGGTTCGGGAAATGCCGAACCGGTCGCATAGCGCGCGCTCGGCGATCTTCTCGCCCGGCACCAGCACGCCGTCGAGAATCATGCCGCGCAGGGCGGTGATGAGCGTGTCGTGAAGGTTGAGGCGCGGGACGATCGTGGGCTCGGTCATGGCGGGCTGGGTCTCCGGTGGTCAATGACCATGGGCGTTGCCGAGCTTGTGGCCCGACAGGGGGGCGCCAGGGTTCGATGTGCCCAGGTTCGGTGTGCCCAGGTTCGGCGCATCCGGGGTCGATGATCCGGGGGCGGCGTCGGGGCGCGACGGCAGGTAGTGGAACGCCAGCGCGGCGCCGACGATCAGCAGGACGACCGGGCCGTAGAACGGCAGGCTGTAGCTGTGCGACAGGTCGATGATCAGGCCGAAGGCGAACGGCGACAGGATGCCGGCGATGGCCGAGCCCGTGTTCATGATTCCGCTGCTGGTACCGGCATATTGGGGCGCCATGTCCATCGGGATCGCCCAGATCGGGCCGACAGTCAATTCCAGGAAGAAGAAGGCCGCCGACAGCGCGATGCCGATGGCGGTGAGATTATGCACGAACAGCGCCGGCAGCAGGCAGAGCATGGAGCCGATCATGCTGGCGATGATGACCTGGCGCCGTGCCTGCGGCAGGTTGCCGTGGCGGCGGTACAGATAGTCGGTGAACAGGCCGCCGCAGGTATCGCCCACCACGCCGGCGGTGAAGACGCCGAACGAGAAGATGGCGGTGTGCTTCAGGTTCAGCCCGTAAGCCTGCACGAAGAAGGACGGCAGCCAGGTGATGTAGAGCCACAGCGTCCAGTTGTAGCAGAAATAGATCAGCGTGGCCGGCATCATGGCGCGGATCAGCGCCCGCCACGGGATGGACGGTCTGGCGGTGCCCGTGCGGGGCGTGTCGATGACCGGGAGTTCGGCCAGTTCGGCGGCGGTGACGCCTGGGTGGCTGGCCGGGCGGTCGCGGAACATGAAGGCCCAGGCCAGCGTCCAGCCCAGGCTGACGCAGCCCAGCGCCATGAAGGCGCCGCGCCAGCCCAGCCACAGGGCGATCATGACCGTCAGCGGCGGGGTGAGCGCGTTGGCTAGGCGCGATGAGGAATGCATCATGCCCTGGGCGTAGCCGCGCCGGGTGGAGGGAACCCATGCGGCCACCGCGCGCGTGGCGGCGGGGAAGGTCGCGCCCTCGCCGATGCCCAGCAGGACGCGGATGGCGATCAGCGAGAGCAGGCCGCCCACCAGGCCGGTGAGGATGGTGGCGACACCCCAGATGAGGCCGCTGATGACCAGCGTGCGGCGTGGGCCGAGGCTGTCGGCCAGGCTGCCGCCCGCGATTTGCAGCAGGGCGTAGGGATAGCCGAACGCGGACAGGGCCAGCCCCAACTGAACGTTCGACAGGTGCAGGTCGTGCGCCATCAGGGGCGCCAGCGTCGAGATGTTCACGCGATCGACATAGGTGATGAAATACATCACGCACACCAGCCCGAAGATGCGGCCCGGCGCGGTGGTGAGGGTGTGACGGATATAGGCGGTCGGCGTCATTGTCTTGCCGTGGAACATGGTCGGCCTCGTTTCTTGTTTTTTTTGAGTGCGCCGTCGCCGGTCCCTTTGGGGAGCATGGCCGACGCGGCGTTTCATGGCCTTTCACAGAACGGAGTACTGTCCCCCCTGTCCTGCCGGAATGCTTGTAGCACATCGGCATTATGAATTATGAATGCAAAATACCAACACCCGTTCAATCACGAAAACGGGATAAAAGACGGAGGGCCCTTTCATGGACAGCACGCTCCACTCTCACGACACATCGGCGACGCAGGACCGTAGGGACGACCCGGCGGGCGGCCATGACGCGCGGCCGGGCGCGGCGGGCGGCCGGGCGCTGCCGCTGGCCGGAATCCGGGTACTGGACGTGACCCAGGTGATGGCCGGGCCGGTCTGCACCATGCTGCTGGGCGACCTGGGGGCCGACATCATCAAGATCGAGCCGCCGGGGACGGGCGACCAGACGCGCGGGGCCATGGGGTTTCGCATGAAGGGCGATGACAGCATGGGGTTCCTGAACATGAACAGGAACAAGCGCAGCATCGCGCTGAACCTGAAGAACCCGGCCGGGCGGCAGGTTTTTCTCGATCTTGTGAAGACGGCCGATATCGTCGTGGAGAATTATCGCCCCGGCGTGGTGCGCAAGCTGGGCATCGACTACGAGACGCTGGCGAAGATCAATCCGCGCCTTGTCTATGCCAGCATTTCGGGCTTCGGCCAGACCGGGCCGTGGGCCATGCGGCCGGGATTCGACCTGATGGCGCAGGCGATGTCGGGCGTGATGAGCGTGACCGGGCACCCTGGCGGGCCGCCGGTGAAAGCCGGGGTGCCGGTGGCGGATATCGGCTGCGCGCTGTTTGCGACCTATGCGATCCTCGCGGCCTATATCGGCTGCGAGAAGAGTGGGCAGGGGCAGTTTATCGATGCCTCGCTGTTCGACTCGGCGATGGCGTTTTCGATATGGGATATCTCGGAATATTGGGGGAAGGGGACCATCCCCGAGCCGTTGGGGACCGCCAACCGTATGAGCGCGCCCTATCAGGCGGTGCGGGCGTCGGACGGGTATTTCGTGATGGGGGCGACCAACCAGAAATTGTGGGTGAAGCTCTGCAATGAGCTGGGGCGGGCGGAGCTGCTGGACGATCCGCGCTTTGCCACCATTTCCGACCGGCTGGCCAACCGGGTGGTGCTGATCGAGGAACTGGAAAAGACTTTCATGACCCGGCCCTCGGAGGAATGGGTGGAGACGCTGCTGGCCAAGGGGATTCCGGCCGGGCGGATGAATACCTACCCCGAGGCGTTCGAGAGCGATCATGGGAAATTCCGCGAGATGAAGATGGAAATTCCGCACCCGGTGGAAGGGACGATTCCCAATATCGGCTTTCCGGTGAAGTTGCGCGGCACGCCGCCGACCGTGCGCCGGCCGCCGCCGCTGCTGGGGGAGCATACGCGCGAGATCCTGGCCGAGCGCGGCCTGTCGGACGAGGCGATTGCCGGCCTGACGGATGCGGGAGCGTTTGCGTCATGAACGGTGTGGCGGAGCGGGAGGAGCCCGTTGCCGGCCGGGTGCGGCTGACGATCGAGGGCGAGGTGGCCACGATCGTTTTCGACCGGCCGCAGGCACGCAATGCCATGACGTGGCAGATGTATCGCGACCTTGGCGAGGCGATCGAGCGGATCGATACGACGCCGGGCCTGCGGGTGGCGGTGCTGCGGGGGGCGGGGGGACAGGCTTTTGTCGCCGGGACCGATATTGCGCAGTTTCGCGATTTCCGCTCGGGCGAGGATGGCGTGGCGTATGAGCAGGGGATCGACCAGTGCATTGCGCGGCTGGACCGGATTGCGGTGCCGACGCTTGCGGTGGTCGAGGGCTGGGCGGTCGGCGGGGGGCTGGCGATTGCCAATGCCTGCGATTTTCGCATCGCGGCGGCGGGGGCGCGGTTCGGCGTGCCGATCGCCCGCACGCTGGGCAACTGTCTCTCCGGCGCCAATCTCGCCCGGCTGGAGCGCACGCTGGGGGTAAGCTGGGTGAAGCGCATGACGCTGCTGGCCGAGATGCCGGCGGCCGAGGATCTGGCGGGCATCGGGTATCTGCATGCCATCGTGCCGGCCGAAGAACTGGAGGCGACCGTCGTCAAGCTCTGCCGACGGATCTGCGGGCATGCGCCCATCACGATCGCGGTGACGCGCGAGGCGTTGCGCCGGCTGGGAGAGAGCGCGGTGCCGGAAATGGCCGACCTGATCCGGCTGTGTTACGGCAGCGCGGATTTTCATCGGGGGGTCGCGGCGTTCGGGACCGGGGCGCCGGCGCAGTGGGAGGGGCGGTGACGCGGGCGCGGGCCATTCGGCCGTAACGGGCGGTCTGGTCTGGTCTGGTCGTAGCCGTGGAGGCCGGCGCGGGCGTGAGTGTTCATGTTCGCGGCCGGGGGAGGAGGGATGCGTGGTCCGCTCCCCTTGCCTTTCCCGGCCCCCTCGCGTAACAAAATGAGAATTGTTCTCATTTGCGTGGGCCGTCCGACCAAACGGTGCGGCGGGAGAGGTGTCCCTTGGGGGGAAAGCCTGAATTGCTGGCCTGCTATCTCTCCAATCGCGGGCAGCTTCTTCATTATGCCGGACGGATCATGGGGGACACCGCGCTGGCCGAGGATCTGGTCCAGGAGGCATGGCTGCGTTGCCATGGGATGCATCCGGAGAATCCCCTGAGTTTCCTCTATCGTGTCATCCGCAATCTTGCACTGGACAGGCGTCGCCGGGCGGTTCGCGAGGACCAGCGTTTCGTGCGGATCGAAGGCAGGGCCATGGAGGCGATCGCGGCGGACGTTCCCGGCCTGGAAACCGAACTGGCGGCCCGCCTGGAACTCGAACGGGTGATGGCATGCCTTCGGGGGCTGCCGGACGTGACGCAGCAGGCGATCATCCTGTATCGTTTCGACGGGCTGAAACTGCGCGAGATCGCCCGGATACTCGATATGTCGATTACGCGCGTGCATGGGCTGGTCGCCGACGGGATGGAACGCTGCCGCCTGGCGTTCGATTCGACGGAATAATGTCGCGTCACGGTGAAAAAACACACGCCCCGAACGTGTCGAGTATCGAGGGGACCGGTTTTGCCATACGAAACCCGCGGCTGGTCTTCGGGGGGAACAACGCATGAGTGGCGACGGCGGGGGCGATGGCAGGGGGGACCTGTCCGCCTGGCCACGGCGTGCCGTGGAATGGCATATTCTGCTTCGCGAAGAGGATGACGATCCCGAGGTCGTGAAGCATTTCGAGATGTGGCGGGCCGCCGATCCGGCGCGTGACGCGGAATGGCGGCAGGTTGTCCGAACCATGGGTCTGCTCAAGGCGATCCCGGACGATGCCCTGCCTGTTCCGGTGCCGACGATGCGGACCTATCGAAGAAAGCGCTGGAGGCGCCGCCTGCCGGGGATCGGCCTCTCCGCTCTTGCATCGGTGGCGGCCGCGGCCGTCGCGATCCTGATCGGGCCTGAGATGATGGTGCGCTGGCAGGCCGATTATGCGACGGGACGGCAGGAAACGCGCACGCTGGAACTGGCTGACGGCAGCCGGGCGGTTCTCGCGCCCGAGAGCGCGGTGGCGCTCGATTTTCTGGACGGGCATCGCCATGTGCGGCTTCTCAGGGGAGAGGCCCTCTTTACGGTGCGCCATGATGCCGCGCGCCCGTTCTCCGTGCTTGCCGGGCGCCTGACGGTTACGGATGTCGGCACGGTGTTCGATGTGCGACTGGGCGGCGGGCATGAGGCGACGGTGGCTGTGCGGGAGGGGCGGGTTTCGGTGCAGGAGAACGGCCTGCGGGAACCGGCCGTCTTTCTCGGTGCCGGGCAGGCGGCGACGTTGCGCGGTATCCATCTCGCCACGCAGGCGGTTGACCCCGACGAGGTCGGATTGTGGTCCACCGGCATCTTCGTGGCGCATGATCTGCCGGTGGCGGAGATCGCGGCGGCGCTGCAAGCCTATGTGCCGCGTGGCCGGCTGTTCGTGTACGGCGCGGAACTGCGGGTGGAACGGGTGACTGGAACGTATCCGCTCGATGAGCCCGATCAGGCATTCGAAACGCTGGCACGCGGCCAGAAAGCCCATGTCATGCATGTGACGCCGTGGCTGGCGGTCATGAGCCGCTAGGGCGGCCCCTGTTTGAATGCGTGCATTCGAACAGGGCAGAGGTCTGTAAAAAACAATGGACGACAGCAGTTCACCGAACCGGTTTTCGATGAATTGCTGTCGTTTTTTTTTCTGAAAAATGCGGAAAAAGCACCCTGTTCGGACGTGTTGAAGGTTAGGGATGATAGAGAGTGAGAGGCATTCTCATCATTCGGCATGAACCTGAGAGGCTGTTGAAAAGTCGCGCCGGATCGCAGGCTGGGTGACTTTGCAGGCGGCCTCTGACGCACGATAGCCGAAAGGGGCGAAGACAGCATGTCACGAGTATGCGGGAGGGATTTCTTCTCCTTCAGGGGCTTGGCGCACCGGGCCGTTATCCTGACCTCATCCACCGTTCTCGGCGGCATCGCATTGTATCCGGTCGCGTTGCGGGCCGCGTCCGCCAACCAGGCGGAGAGCGTCAATTTTCATATTGCGCCCCAGTCTCTCGCCACGGCGTTGACGACATTCGGCACGCAGAGCGGCTGGGCGGTATCGGTTCCGCAGGAACTTCTGGCGGGGTTGCGGAGCGCAGGCTTGCGGGGGGCGCAGTCGCCGTCCGCCGGGCTGGCCAGGCTGCTGAACGGCAGCGGCCTGACCTATGAGATGACCGGCAGGCACAGCGTGATCCTGCGCCGGGCCTCTTCCACGATCACGCTGGGGCCGGTACGGGTGGGCGGGACGTTCGCGCATCAGGACCCGACCGGGCCGGGTGTCGGCTATGTCGCCGAGAACACCCTGACGGCGACGAAAACCGATACGCCGATCACGGAAATACCCAACTCGATCTATGTCGTGACCAAGCAGCAGATGGTGGACCAGCAGGCGCAGCGCCTGACCGACGCCTTGCGCTACAGTCCGGGGATCTTCGCCGAGCCGGAAGGGACTTACAATGCCGGCGCTTCCGGGTCCGGAATCACGCAACGTGGCTTCAATACCACGGAATTCGTCGATGGTTTGATGACGAAATCGCAGTCGGCCACGGAAACGGCTTTTCTGGACCGGATCGATGTGGTCAATGGGCCGTCTTCCGTCATGTATGGCCAGACCACGCCGGGTGGCATGATCGGCGTGAGCCTGAAGAAGCCGACCGCGACCCCGCTGCATCAGGCGACGCTCGGCTTCGGCAACTGGGGACGATATGAAGCGACGCTCGATGTCAGCGACAGGATCACGAAATCGGGGAATGTGCGCTACCGGATCGCAGCCATAGGCGTGACGCAGGGTACGCAGATGAATAACGTCAATTACAGGCGTGTCGGCGTTCTGCCCTCCCTTACGTGGGATATCGATCCCAGGACATCGCTCTCTCTTATCGGGGAATATATGTACACCCCCGAGATCGGCGTGGCGCAGACGGCCTATTCGCTCTACGGCACCGCCTTTCCGGGCACGAAAGGCTATCTGTCGCGCAGCACCTTTCTGGGTACGCCTTCTTTCAACGACAATCGCGCCACGGATGCGATGTTTGAATATCAGTTCAAACACGAGTTTAATAAATATATAACATTCGTGCAGAATTTTCGCTGGGAGGATTCCTGGCGTTCCACCCAGTACATGGTTTTGAACCAGCCGATTTCAATGTCGGAAATCCGCAGGAATCCATGGGCGTCCAGCGGTGCAAACCGAACTGTGGGCCTCGATTCGCGGCTGATGGGGCATGTCGATACCGGGCCGGTGTCGCATACCTGGATCGTGGGGTCCGATTTCCGGCAGATCAATAGTACCGGGCAGTATCAGACCGCAGGATCGTACAACGTCGTGGATGTCTATAATCCGCGTGCTTACGATTTCACGCCCTGTCTGGCGACGCCCTGGAGATGTCCTAATCCAGCTTATATCCAGAATTTTTCCTATTTTCAGGAAGGCGTTTATTTCCAGGACCAGATAAAATGGAACAGGCTCTCCATTCTGCTCGGTGGCCGCCAGGACTGGTATAACCGAACCTTTGTTGGCGGGCGGCGTAATTATCATGTCGGTGGTGGCAGTACGGCGACACTGAACGCGCCCAATACCGTCTCGCAATCCGCGTTTACCTGGCGTGCCGGGCTGGTCTATAATTTCGACTTCGGGCTGGCGCCCTATTTCAGCTACTCATCCTCCTTCAACCCTCAGTTCGGCACGACGGATTACCTGAACCGCCCGTTCGCGCCGCTGACCGGAAAGCAGTTCGAGGCCGGCCTGAAATACAAGGTGCCGGAGCGGGATATCCTGCTGACCGGTTCCGTCTTCCATATCGAGGAAAACCATTACCTCGTCACGGACCCGCTCCATCCGAACTTCAGCGCCGATGTGGGGCGGGTGCGGTCGCAGGGGGTGGAACTCTCGGCCAGCGCCAATATCACGCCGGATCTGCGGGTCGTCGGTTCCTATACCTATACGGACATGCGCTTTGCGCAATCCAACCTGAAGACCAATATTTTTTACCCCCGGACGGGAACGTTCGGCGCGGCGGTGCCGCAGCAGGGAAAATATGTCGAAGGCGTGCCGCGCAACATGATGTCGGTCTTCTTCGACTATACGTTGCCCCGGACTGTCGCAAAGGGATTGGGTATCAATTGGGGGGTAAGATATACGGGCTTCACTTATGACGATCCGGCCAATTCCTATAAAATGCCACCTTATCTTCTGTTCGATATAGGCGCACATTACGATTTCGGCGGGTTGACACCGGTGCTGAAAGGATTGCGGGCGCAGGTGGCGATTTCGAACCTGACCAACAAATATTATGTGACGACCTGCGGCACGTACCAATGTTACCTGGGGCAGGGGCGCAGGGTGTACGGCAACCTGATGTACAGTTGGTGACGGGCGTGGTGGAGCGAGCGGGCGCGGCTGGACCCCGGCGCGCGGATTCGGATCGATCTTCACGGTGGGGGGCGCGTCTGGCCGGCCTTTTCTGTCTGTGCGGCGTGGTCTTTTCTTCCACCGCTTCGGGCCGCCCGGTGACGTATCGCGCGGTGGTGCGCTGGACCGCGCACGATATTCCCCATGTCAAAGCAGATGATTTCGCGGGGCTGGGCTTCGGGGCGGGCTATGCCTATGCGCGCCTGAACCGCTGTCTGCTCATGGAGACGGTGATGACCGTGCGGGGGGAGCGGTCGCGTTTTATCGGGCCGGACCGTCCCGCCGGGCCGGGCGGACGCGCGGGGTCGAACCTGGAAAGCGATATGTTTTTCAGGTTTTATTTCGATATGGACCGTCTTGGGGACGGTTATCGGCGGCAGAAGGATGTGTGGCGGCTTTTGAGCGGGTATGCGGCCGGTGTCGATCTTGCCCTGTCGAAGCCGGCGGCGTCGCGCCCCTGCGGCGGTGCACGGTTGGCGGGGCCGGTCACGGTTGATGACGTGATCAGAATGATTGCGCAGAAGGCGGTCTTCGACACCGCTTTGCCGCTTTATCCACAGATGGTTCGCGCGGCTCCGCCGGGGGTGGCCACGGTAAAGGGGGCGGTGCCCGACCCGGTTCCGCCCGCTCCGGCGGCCCACGGGGAGAAGGAGGGAAGCAATGCCTACGCCCTGGGGGCGGCGGTAACGGAAGGGAAGACCGGGTTGCTGGTCGGCAATCCGCATTTTCCGTGGGATGGGCCGAACCGCTTCTTCGAGATGCACCTGACGATACCGGGCCGGTTGGATGTCATGGGCGCGGCGCTCGGGGGACTGCCGATGATCAATATCGGCTTCAACAGGGATGTGGCGTGGTCGCATACGGTTTCCACCGATCGACGTTTCACCTTTTTCCGTCTCGCGCTCGTTCCCGGCCATCCGGACCGGTATGTCGTCGATGGCAGGCCGGAAGCCATGACGCGGCGTGTCGTGGAGATTCCGGTATTGACGCCGGGGGGAGCGACGGAGATTCGCCGGCGGGTGATCTATGAATCGCGCTATGGTCCGCTGGTCTCGATCGAAAGGCGGGGCATGCGGTGGACCGACACGGAAGCGTATGCTCTTGCCGACAGCGAGCGGCGGAACACCCGCATGATCGCGCAATGGCTGCGGATCGATCGCGCCGTTTCCGCCGCCGACCTGCTTGCCGGCCTGAAGGCGGTGCGTGGGTTGCCATGGGTCAACACCATCGCGGCCGATCGTCTGGGGCAGGCATTGTATGCGGATGAATCGATCGTGCCGGATCTGCCCGACGATGCCGATCTCTCATGCTTCGTCGGCGGGCGTTCGCCAGAGGGGGTGCCCGTGATGGATGGTGCCCGCAGCGCGTGCGACTGGACCCGGCGCGGCGTGCTGCCGGCCCGCGAGATGCCGGTGGCGCGGACGACGCGCTATGTCTTCAACAGCAATAATTCCCCCTGGATAACGGGGGCGGAGCCCGGTTCTTCCTCCGTTCCGGAAATCGTGGGCGGCAAGGGGACGCCGTTGGGTTTGCGTGCGCGGATGAGTCTTGTCTCGTTGCGACGGTTGACGGCGGCGGGTCCGGTCACCCTCGATCGGGCCGAGCATATGATTCTGGATAGTCGGAACTATGCGGCGGAACTGGCGGCTCCCGCTCTGGCGGCACTGTGTGGAACGGAGCCGCATGATAGGCCGGTTTCCGCCGAAGCGTGCCGTGTTCTTCTGGCATGGGATCGGACGGATCGGCCGGACAGTCGTGGAGCCGTGCTGTTTCGGGCGTTCTGGACAAGGGCGCATGAGATTCCGGATTTATGGCGTGTTCCGTTCGATCCGGACGCTCCGGCCGATACGCCATGCGGGATCGCGTTCGCGCGTGCATCCGTGCATACGGCCCTGCGGCAGGCGCTTGAGGGCGCGGTGGACGAGTTGACGCGGTTTCATGTTCCGCTCTCCGCGCCCCTGTCCCGCGTGCAGTATCGTGCAACCGGGGCTGGGGGTATTCCGGTGCCAGGTGGTTCGGGCATGGAAGGGATTCTCAATGTCGTCGGGTTCGGGGCGCTCGGCGGGGCGGGCTACGCCAATGAGAACATCATGGGAACGAGCTATCTGCTGGCCGTAACCTGGAAAAAGGGGCGACCCGTGGCCGATGCCTTGTTGACCTATGGACAGTCGGACGATCCGCTCTTGCCGGCTTGCGCGGATCAGACCGATCTTTTCTCGATGGGGCGGATGGTCAGGCTTCCGTTTGAAGAAAGCGCGATCAGGCAGGACCCGTCTTTTGCGATCGAGGAACTGCGGCAGTGAAGGGGCGCGTTCCGTCGCGGTGATTGCCCCGCATTGCCGGTGCGATGGGAGGGGTGCGATGCGAGGGGTACGGGGGAAGTTGTTGCCAGCGGGGTTTTGAACCGCTTCTAGCGGGGGGAGCCGGTGATGACCTCCCATTGTCCGTGCCGGCGGCAGCCTTCCAGGGGGCCGGCGGTTTCCGTCGCATCGTTGATGTCGACGCGCAGGGAAAATGTGCCGCAGGGGCCGTTGGGGGCGCCGGACATGACGACCGTGCCGCCCCGGCGCCCGTCGGTGCTGCGCCATTGCTGCTCCTGGTCGGGGTGGGCGTTGGCGCGTTCGGTGGCCGCCCTCAGTCTTGCCAGGTCGTTGCCGTTGAGGTTGGCGCGCGCCAGGTTGCTCATGGGGGCGGCCAGGGTGCGGTCTGCGGGCAGGGACAGACGGACGGTGTTGTTCAGCCCCATCAGGACGATCTCCTCGAACGGCAGGCGGACATATCTGGTCAGGTAGTCGGGGATGGTTTCCAGATAGACTTCGAGGTCGGCGCGGAATTGGGGGGTCGCGTAGCCGCCATCCAACGGGCCGTGGTAGAAACCGAGCTGCTTCAGCGCACTCTGGATTTTCCACTGGGATGGAGAGCCCGGAAGCTGGTCGTCGGGCGGCATGGGGACGGGGGCGAGTTTCGGGCGTTCGTCCGCGCTTTCAATGCC
>NZ_JBDNXE010000101.1:0-15334 GCF_047721585.1 Gluconacetobacter sp. | reverse complement strand
TGCGACACAATCGCTCATGGGCGCCAAAAACAGCTTGATCAAGACGGATACTCTGCACCTGCCAAGCCGGCCGCCGCACCATCACGCCCGCGATATCCTGCCGGCGAATCAGCGGAACATGCTGGCCGAACCGCTCGACATACAGATCGATCAGATCGCGCCGGTGCTCGTTTTCCTCATGCGCCATATCCGTAAATATATTGGCGGTGTCGGGATATTTCTCCCGAAGCGCATAGGCGAAATCGGCATAGATCCGCGTGTCCTCCTCCTCGCTCGAAATGGCGAGGGCAAGGATCTCCCGATCGTTCAGCGTCGTGAATTTGCGCATGGAAACTGTATGCCGGAACTCTCCCGGCATACACAAGACGTTTCGATATCGTGATAATAACTCGCGTTATCGACTACAACAAATCAGAGACCGATCAAACCGCCGCTTCGGCGAAGATCCTGCTCACATCGCCCTGCCACGCGCTATGATACCGCTCCAGCCAATGCTCGGCCTGGGTCGGGGCGCCAGCCGCGATCGCCTGCAACGGCGCCAGCAGATGGCTCTCGTCCCGCCCGTTGCCATCCGTCACCGCCCGCGCGCGCAGCCCCTCGGCCGCGATCGTCACCATCCGGGCGGCCAGGTCGCGCGCCACCCCTCCGGCCCAGGGCGCGTCCAGCCCTTGGCGCGGCACGGCGGCACGCAGCGCGACATAGTCCGCCCAGTCCCGCTCGCGCACCAGCGCATCGGCCGCCGTCAGCGCCGCATCGTCATACAGCAGGCCCACCCACAGCGCGGACTGCGCCAGCATCATCTCGGGCGCCCCCGCATCCGCGCCGCGCATTTCCAGGAAGCGCTTCAGCCGCACATCGGTAAAGGCGGTGGTCATGTGGTCCTCGAAATCGCCGATGGTCGGCACCAGACCCTCCAGCCCCTCCTGGCGCTCGCCCTTCATCCACGCCCGGAACGACCGCCCGGCCACGTCCAGGATCTGCCCGTCGCGCACGATGAAGTACATCGGCACATCCAGCAGCCATTCCACATAAGCCTCGAACCCGAATGACGGATCGAAGAAGGCCAACGGCATGCCAGAGCGCGCATTGTCGGTATCGGTCCACACATGCGCGCGGTTCGAGAGCAGCCCGTTCGGCTTCCCCTCATAGAACGGCGAATTGGCGAACAGCGCGGTCGCCACCGGCTGCAACGCCAGCGATACGCGCAGCTTGCGCAGCATGTCGGTTTCCGACGCGAAATCCAGATTGACCTGCACGGTGCAGGTCCGCGTCATCATGTCCAACCCCAGCGTGCCGACCTTGGGCATGTAGTTGCGCATGATCGCGTAGCGGCTCTTGGGCATCCACGGCATATCCGCGCGCCGCGCCATCGGGTGGAAGCCCAGCGGCGCGAAGCCGATGCCCAGCGAGCGGCTGATGGGGCGGATCGCCTCGAAATGCCGGGCCATCTCATGGCTCGTATCATGCAGGCTGGCCAGCGGCGCGCCCGACAGTTCGAACTGCCCCGCCGGCTCCAGCGACACCGACCCACCGCGTTCCGAGCCGATTCCCTTCAGCCCGATCAGCTTTCCCTTGTCCTCGATCGCTTCCCATCTGCCGCCGCCATCCTGGCGGTTCAGGTCGGTCAGGATCTCGCCGATTCCGTCGGGCGCATAGGGCGGCGGCATCCAGGGCGCCCGCTCCGGCCCGGCCGCGGCCGGCAGGACAAAGCCGAATTTCTCATGCTCGGTGCCGATCCGCCACCGTTCGCGCGGCTTGCCCCCATCCGCCAGCAACCCGGCCAACTGGCCGATCGATTCAATAGGGGTCGTATCTTGCTCGCCGGGGTTCGACATCGTTTCTGAACAAGCCTTCAAAGACAGAACGGATCGACGGAAGGGTCCGCCGCAGCCATGCGACCGACCGGTCGGTTAGCGCGAATCTGCACCAGACGCGCGCCGGAAGCCAGCCCCCATCAGGGAGAGGCCGCATGCCGCCGCCGTATCCGCCCGCAGGATCCGTTTTCCCAACGTGATCATCCTGACAAACGGCCGCGCACGCAACATGCGCCGCTCGGCGTCGGAAAACCCGCCCTCGGGGCCGACCAGCAGCCCGTCGCCATCGGCCACGCGGTCGATCTCCCCCACCCCGTCATCCGGCCCGCCGCGCTCCGCCGCCACGAACAGGGTGCTCCCGGCCGGCCACGCCGCCAGTTGCTCGGGCAGGCGCGCGGGCTCGCCGATCGTCGGCACGTCCAGGCGCTCGCATTGCTCCGCCGCCTCCATCGCAATGGCTTCCAGCCGCCCGACATTGACGCGATGCGTATTGGTGCGCTCGGTCAGCACGGGCAGGAAGCGCGTCACCCCCAGTTCGGTACCCATGCGCACCACCATGTCGGTGGCATCGCGTTTCAGCGGCGCGAACAGCAGCACCGGCCCGCATACGGGTTCGGGCGCGCGACGGCGATGCAGTAGCCGCACCTGCGCGCGGTCGCGCCGCACCGCCACCAGACTGGCCAGCCATTCCCCGTCCCCGGCATTGAACAGCGCGACCTCCGCCCCCGGCGCCAGCCGCATCACGGTCCCAAGGTAATGGGCCTGCCCCGGCTCCAGATCGCGCACCGCATCCGCCTCCATCGGCGGCTTTCCGGCCGGATCGGCGAACAGGCGAGGACAATCCTTCATGACGACACCACCTCCGACCGGCCGGGAACGCGCCCTCCCGCACCCGGCCCTTGACCGCTTCCATCCCGCGCCCCATTCACACGCGGGCACAAGCCGCTCCCGATGCCTCTATTGTGCCCGCGTGTCCAGACGGAGACCCAGCGTGACCCCGCTCCCCCATACCGACATCCGGACAACAGGCTGGATCAGCCGCCTACCTGCGGCGCTGCGCCCTTACGCGCTGCTGGCACGGCTGGACCGGCCCATCGGCACCTGGCTGCTGTTCCTGCCCGGCCTGTGGGGCATCCTGCTGCCCGGCGGGGTCGAGGCCGGCGAGCGCCTGCGGCTGGCGCTGCTGTTCGGGATCGGCAGCGTGGTGATGCGGTCGGCCGGCTGCGTGGTCAACGACATGTGGGATCGCGATATCGACCGGATGGTGGCGCGCACGGCGGGCCGCCCCCTGGCCTCCGGTGCGCTGCGCATGCGCCAGGCCGCCTGGTTCCTCGCCCTGCTGCTGGCGATCGGACTGGTCATCCTGCTGCAACTCAACGGGCTCAGCCGCCTGCTGGGCGTGGGCTCGCTGCTGCTGGTGGGGCTGTATCCGCTGGCCAAACGCTTCACCTGGTGGCCCCAGCTCGTCATGGGCTTCACCTTCGGCTTCGGCGCCCCGATGGGCTACGCGGCGGCGGCCGGGCGGATCGACGCCGCATGGGCGGCGCTCTATGCCGCCACCATCCTGTGGCAGCTCGGCTTCGACACCATATACGGCTTCCAGGACATGGAGGACGACGCGCGCATCGGCGTCAAATCGACATCCCGCCTGTGGGCGGCCCACCCCCGCCAGTTCGTCGGGGCCTGCTACGGGCTGGCGGTGGCCGCCCTGCTTCTGACGGGCTGGCTGGCCGGCTGCACCATCGGCTTCTGGGTGGCGATGGTGCTGCCCGCCATCGCACTGGCCTGGCAGGTCGCGCATCTCGACAGCACCGATCCGCGCCGCTGCCTGATGCTGTTCCGCTCCAACCGCGAGACGGGGCTGGCCGTGGCCCTGGCCATCCTGGCCGGACTGACCGGCCGATGAGCACCCGCCCCGGTCCCGAATCCTTCATCCTCGCCAATACCAGCCCGGCCCACGCCCCGCTGGTGCCCGAAATCACGCTGCACCTGGCCACCGAGATCACCCCGATCTGGCAGGCCAGCGAGGACTGGCTGACCCGGCAGGATATCGAGCCCCCCTTCTGGGCCTTCGCCTGGCCCGGCGGCCAGTTGCTGGCCCGCCATATTCTGGACAATCCCGCCCTGGTCGCTGGCCGCCGGGTGCTGGATTTCGCGGCGGGCTGCGGCGTCGCCGCCATCGCCTGCGCACGGGCCGGCGCCAGCATGGTGGAGGCCGCCGAAATCGACCCGCTGGCCGTCGCCGCCATCACGCTGAACGCCCGCGCCAACGGCGTGGCCGTCACCGCCACTGGCGAGGACCTCGTCGGCACCGCACCGCGCTGGGACCTGATCCTGTGCGGCGATGTCTGCTACGAAAACCCGATGACCGAGCATATCCTCCCCTGGCTGCGCGCGTGCGCGCGCACCGCCGAGATCTGGATCGCCGATCCCGGCCGCGCCTACCTGCCCCGCGCCGGCCTGCACCCGATCATCACCCGCGACATCCCGACCACCCGCGAGCTCGAAGACCGCGACGCAAGACGCACCACCCTCTACCGCGTCACCCCCTGATCCGCCCGGAAACAGGCGCAGGCGACGATCCGACACACACTTCCTGCACCATCGGCCCGCACCGCTCCTCATCCGCGCGCGGCGTTGACCACGCGGTCCTCCAGCCAGTCCCGCATGTCGCGCGCCATCTCCTCCGGCACCGGGCCGGCGGAACAGATGCGGTACCATCGCGCTGCCTCGGCATCGTCGCGACCCAACCGTTCCAGCCATCGCGTCAGCGGTCCGTCCCCGAACGCGAACTGCCCCAATGGCGGGCAGTCGCGCGTAGCCGTCCACAGCCAGGCCAGCGCACCGAGAACGCTGCGGATTTCGCTGTCCTCTTCCACCCGGTCGCGGCCCGGATCACGCTCCGCATAGGCACGATGCCAGTCCAGGAAATCATCTGGCGGCATGGGCCGGGCGATGCCGAACCCCTGCCCGTACCGGCAGCCAAGATGACGGATCGCCTCGATCATGTCGGCATCTTCCAGCCCTTCCACCACCACCTGGCTGTGCAGATCACGGCCCATTTCCCGTAGCGAGCGGATCACGCTGAAGACCTGCAAGGGCACGTCGCGGACATAGCGCAACAGGCCCTGATCCACCTTGATGCAGTCGAAGGGCGCCGCGGAAAGCCGCAGCAGCGTGCTATGGCCGGCCCCGAGATCGTCGATGGCCATCTGCACGCCCCTGGAGCGGAAATCCCGCAGCGCCGCCTTCTGCTTGGCGGAATCGAGGCCCTGGGTCTCCAGCACTTCCAGCGTCAGCCGGCGGGGGGCGATATCGTGACGGTTCAGCATGTCGTCGACCATGCGCAACACATTGGTGTTCGACAGACAGGATGGCGGCAGATTGACCGACATTTCGGTCGACAGACCCTTGCCGTCCCACGACCGCAGCCATGACAGGCTCTGCTCAAGCCCGAACTGGAACAGTCGGTCCAGTTCATCATGCCCCAGCAATGCCAGAAAGGTCGCGGGCGGCAGGATGGTGCCGTCGGCATCCTGCAGCCGCGCCAGCGCCTCCACCTTCAGCAACTGCCCGGTGCGCAGGTCGATGACGGGCTGCATGAACATGCGCAGCCCCCCGGAGAACAGGCGCTCGCGCAGGCGGGCCGCACGCGCGTCGGACATGTCCTGCCCATCCCGCCACAAGCGTTCCCATTTTTCCTGCAATCCAACGATGAACTGCCGCATGTCGGCGGATTCGAACTGGTTGGGGCAGGCACCGAACAGGGTCAGCACCAGCGCCGTCGTCCCGTCCAGGCGCCGGATCGGCACGCTCATGGCCGAATGGATCCGCAGATTGGCCATCAGCGCATGCCACGGTGCCATGGCACCATCCAACTCGACCGACGGACAACTCTGCCACGCACCCGTGCGCCATGCCTGGGCGCCGATAAAGCTGCCCCGGCGCGCATTGGCGGCAATCACGGGCCGCACCTCGCTACGCAGCAGCGCCTCGTCCAGCACCGTGGCACAGGGTCCGGCAATGGTCTGCGCGACCAGTTCTCCCGCCGCGTTGGGGCGCATCAGAAATGCCGACTGAATACCGGGCAGTTTCGCAAGCGCGGTCAGCGCGTCGTTACTGATCGCGCTCCACGCGCCGCCGGGCATCTCGTCAGAGAGGGCGGCGATATAGGCCTTGCGCACCCGCTGCGCGATCATGCGCCGCATCCTGCGATCATCCCGATAGCGGGCTTCGACGATCTGCTGCACGCGATAGCGGTCATCGCCGTCCATGCCGCCGGCTTCCATCTCCGCCAGCAGCAGGCGCAGGTAGAAGCCCTGTTCGGCGACGAACACGACCGGATCGACGCCGAACAGGGCATACATCGAACCCAGCCTCCGCGCTTCCCCGAGCAGGTCCTCCCGGACGATCGCGGGCGCGACCACGAATTCCAGATACTTCACCTCGCGCTCGGTCAGGCGCTCATGCTGCTCGGCCGTCAGATTAGCCAGCACCGCTGCGCCGCCGCTTTTCTGCCACAGCGCCGGAATCACACCCTGGCGAATGCGCTCGCCAATCCGCGCGACGACCGCGGCCACCTGCCCCAGCAGGTCGGCGGCGACCGCCCCGTAGGGCGTGATCGGCAACAGGTCCGCGGCCGCTTCGTCATCGAGAACCCGCGCTTCGTCGAGGGCTCCTGCGAAATGCCAGTTGGCATCGCGCGGCTCCTGGCTCTGCTTGGCCTGGTACATCGCGTTATCGGCCTGACGCAGCAACGTCTCCGGCTTTTCACCGTCCTGCGGATAAAACGCCACCCCCATGGCGAGCCCCACCCTCGCGGTGGTCCCATCTTCCAGGATGAACGGCTCCCCCACGACCGACGACAGACGGTCCAGTTCCGCCGCGGCCTGCTCGCTCGCCGTATCCTTGTCGAGATTTTCCAGAACGACCACGAACTCGTCGCCTCCCAGCCGGGCGACATAGCCGTTCTCGCGCAGCGCCTCCCATAACCGCTGGCTCAGTTCGACCAGCACCTTGTCCCCGGCCGCATGGCCATAGGTGTCGTTGACGGATTTGAAGCCGTCCAGATCCATCAGCCCCACTGCCACGGACATGCCGCGTGCCCGTGCCCGTTCCTGTGCCCTGGGCAGATATTCCTCCAGCGCCAGCCGGTTGGGCAGCGCGGTCAGCACGTCGCGCCGGGCCCGCCTCGCTTCCTCCTGCCGCAACTGTTCCAGATTGCGGCTGGTATCCAGCCGATCGAAGCTCCGGCCCAGCAATTCCGCCAGCCGCCGGCACAGCGTGATGCTTTTGTCCTCGAAGCCGCTGGCCCGCAGCGTCGTGAGCGTCAGCACGGCCCAGATCTGCCCACTCCGCAGTACTGGAACCGACAGCACGGCGCGCCATCCGTAGCGCATCACCGTCCCATATCCCGGGATCCCGACAAGATCGGTCGCCATATCATTGGTATGGACCAGACACGCGTTCCGCCAGGCCCGCACCGTCACCGGCAGGGGGCCGGAATCCTGATCGATCCGCCAGTTCAGCCGGGCGATCATGTCTCCGCCCCGGCCCGCGTGCGCCCGCACCACCATCCGGCCGGACAGGTCGGGCCGCACGAGCCACACGGCATTGAACAGCGTGCCATCCACCAGCGTCTCGCACACGGCACGACATTTTTCCGCCTCGTCCTCGGCGGCCAGCATGGCGGAGACGGCATTGATCAGCGCGCGGTACAAACGCTCCGTTTCATCGCGCCCGGTCACGTCCTCCATCGTCCACACCGAGTCCGCACTCGGCGTATCGTCCAACGCCACGGCGGAAAGATCGGCAATCAGGTCATGCCCGTCCGGCCGGGGCAGCGGCACACCGGAGAGCCTGGCCCGACCCGTCTCCCGCAATTGCGCCCGCGCCTGCTCCAGCCGGGCTTCATCGCCACCCACAATGCGTTCCGCTGGCGCGTGATGCAGGCCATCGGGCGCACAACCCGCAAGACCGGCGGCAAAGCTGTTCGCGGCATGGATGCGCGCATCGCGCAGCAGCACGATCCCCACCTGTGCCCGGTCGATCTGGGCGGCCTTCAGTCGCCGCTCGTCAAGCGTCTTCAGCCCACGCGAAAGGCTGGTCGCCGCCTCCAGCAAGATCGTCGAGATCGCGGGATCGAACGCATCCGCCTGCCCGTCATAAACGCCGAACACGGCCCAGACCTCGCCACCGCGCCACAGCGGCAGCACCGCGCACGATCGCACCCCCAGTTCCCGCATCCGCGCCCGCCAGGGCAGCAACGCGTCCTCCCGCGCCACATCGGCGCAAAAGACCGGCTGCCCCCCATGCCAGACACGCCCGACAAGACCGTACCGTCCCGCCATGTCCGGCCGGGCGGAAAAAACAGGATCATGCAATTGCACGACCGGCCCACTTTCCGCGAGCAGATGAAACGCCCCCTGCGCATCCGGCCGAGCGATAAAGGCCGCCCGCAGCCGCGCATTCCGGGTCGCGGCCTCACACGCCGCACTCAATATGGCGGTTTCGTCCGATGCGGGATCGAACGCCATGCCGACACGCGCCAGGAAACTATTGAAGCCATTCAGACGATAAAGCTGCTGAAACCGCCTGCGATGGCGTGGGCCGCCGTCCTCACCGCTGCGCTCGGGTTCGCCTTCGGCCTGCGTCGCAAGGCGACGACGCGATGCGGGCAACAAAACGCGCGGCAGACGCATCAGATAGTCCAGCTCTCGAAATAGAAAATTACATTCCGCACAAGATTGACCGAAAACCCACGCCGCGCCAGCGTCATATTCATGAATTCAAACAATTGCTCAAATTCCGATCACGTTCTCACAGCCTGACCGAAAAAGTAGGCTGGCAAGCGGGAGCAACCCCAGATGCCAGCAACTGGCCTTTATGGTCAGAGGCTGCTCAAACACTCATCCTGCCGAGCGTGCGTGCCGGAAGGCAGCATGGCTGGCGGATCTTGTCGCGCATCCGGGCGGAGCAGCCCTGATGCCTGCAACACCGGGCACGGAGAACACGCCGGCACGGTGTAACCATGCAAACAGCTTCTCAGCCGCCCCGATGCCGCTCGCGCACCAGGCGGCTGGAACTGATCAGCGCCGCCCCATAGGCGCAGGCCGCCGCCAGTTCCAGGCAACGCAGCGTCGGATCATGGCGAACGAAACCGAAGGTCAGGGCCACGAACATCGCCCCCATCGTCTGCCCCCACAGCCGCGCGACCGAGACCATGCCGCTGGCGCTGCCCGAGCGCCCACGCGGCGCCGCCACCATCATCGCGCGATTGTTCGGCGCCTGGAAAATTCCGAATCCCATCCCGGCGATGGCGATCCGCCAGGCGATGTCCAAATTCCCGGCATCCGCCGGCAGCAGGCATAGCAGCACGAAGCCCGTCCCCGTCACGCACAGCCCGATCGACGAGAGAATGCCCGCCGGCACCCGGTCCGCCAGCCGCCCGACCAGCGGCGAGATCGCAACGATGCCTACCGGCCAAGGCGTGATCAGCAGCCCGGTCGCCACCGCCGAGCGATGCAGCACCGTCTCCAGCGTAAAAGGCATGGAGATGATGAAGAAATTGGATGCCACGAACGCCAGCGAGCCGACGCTGAACGCGATCAGGAAATCCGGCACCGCCAGCAGGTCCAGCGGCAGCATGGGGTCCGAACGCCCCGTCTGCCGCCGCGCGAGCTGGAAGAACGCGGCGCCGCCGATCAGCAGCAGCCACACCGCCACCACCGGGCCGCTGCGATGCGCCAGACTGTCCAGCCCGACCACCAGACAGCCGATGGCCACCACGTTCAGGGCTGCGCTGGGCAGGTCGAATGACGACAGGCTGCGCGGCGTGACGGGCAGATAAACCAGTGCCGCCACCATCGCCGCCCCGCCCAGCGGCAGGTTGATCAGGAAAATCCACGGCCAGTCCGCCACCGACAGCACCGCCGAGGCAATGGTCGGCCCCAACGCCACACCCGTCGCCACCACCACCCCGTTCAGCGCGATGCCCTTGCCGATCTCGGCATGGGGGTAGATGAAGCGCACCAGCGCGATATTCACGCTCATGATGCACGCGCCGCCGATGCCCTGAAGCGCGCGGGCCAGCGCAAGCTCCAGCAGCGTATGCGACATCGCGCAGAACACCGACGCCACCACGAACGTCGCCAGCCCGATCCGGCACAGCCGCGCGAAGCCCAGCCGCGACCCCAGCGAGGCCAGCGGCAGCAGCGTCGCCAAACAGGCCATCTGATAGGCGTTGATCACCCAGATCGACGAAGACGGGCTGGCATGGATATCCTGCGCGATCGTCGGCAACGCAACGTTGGCGATGGCATAATCCAGCACCGACAGCAGGACCGACAGCGCCACGGCAAACATCGCCAGCGCCCTGGGCAGACCGTAAAGCCCCTCGCCTTCGTGCAGGATTTTCCCCGTCATGGCCGCTCAGTCCGCCCGCAGGGCACGGGCGAACAGCGCCTGAACCCATGCCATGGCCTGAAGGAACAGCGCTGGGTCGAACCGATGCCCCTCGTCGCGCAGAAAGGCATGCTGGCCATTCACCTCGTACCATTCATGCCGAACCCCGGCCCCCTCCAGCGCCGCACGGATCGTCTGCCGCCCCGCGAAAGGCACATGCGGGTCCTGCCGCCCCCAGACCATCATCGCCTCGCCGGCAATCTCGTCCAGCCGCGACAGGGTATCATCGGCGCGCCCCTCGCCCAGCGACGCGGAATGAATGTCGGTGGCATAGAAGCACGCCGCCGCCTGCACGGCAGGGTTCATCGCCGCCCGCAGCGCCAGATGTCCGCCCAGGCACACCCCCATCGTCCCGATCCGGCCGGTGCAGGCCGGATGCGCCGCCAGCCACGCCACGGCCGCGCGGGCATCATCGTCATAGGCCGCCAGGGGCTTGGCATATTTCAGCGCATTGCCGCGATCGGTCCCCGGCGTGTCATAGGCCAGCACGCAGCCGGCCGGCTCGTATTCGTGATAGACTTCCGGCACCGCCACCACATGGCCCATCCCGGCGACCATCGCGGCCAGCCGGCGAATCGGCGCCGTCACCTGATAGATCTCGGAAAACAGGACCACGCCGGGAAAGCGCCCTTCCGCCGCTGGGCGCAGCACATGCAGCCGCATCGGGCCGGTCGCCGTCGCGATATCCTGGGTTTCGTCCCCGCGCAGTATCATCGCCGTCGCCCCGCCCTATCGTCCCAAATCCCGCAGCCGACGGCCCGCCATCAGCCGCGCCTCAATCTCCTCCAGCGACACGCCCCTGGTCTCGGGCACGTAGACAAGGGTGATCAGGATGAACACACCGTTCATGATGGCAAACAGCCAGAAGGTCCAGCTCTGCCCCAGCGCCGCCATCACGCTCAGGAAAATGTTGCTGACCAGCCAGTTGGCCGCCCAATTGGTGAAGGTGGAGCACGCAATGCCGAAATCGCGTCCCCGCAGCGGCTGGATCTCCGAACACAGCGTCCACACCATCGGCCCCGCCCCGATGGCGAACCCGGCCACGAACAGCAGCAGCGCCACCACCATGCCCCCAAGGATCAGCGTCGACTCCCCGCCGATCGCGGCCAGTCCACCGGCCATCAGCATCGCGGCGGTCATGATCGCGCAGCTCAGCACCAGCAGCGGGCGCCGCCCCCAGCGGTCGATGAAGGCAATGGCGAGACCCGTCGCGGCCATGTTGACCAGCCCGATCAGCGCCGTGGCCCAAGTCGCGGCGGACACGCCGAAATGCGCGGCCTGGAAGATTTTCGGCGCGTAATACATCAGCACGTTGATGCCGGTGACCTGCTGCATCACCTGCAACGCCACCCCCAGCAGCACCGAGCGGCGGAAGTTCGGGTTGCTGCGGAAGAACGCCAGCCCGTTGCTCCCTCCCCGCTTCAGTTCCTGCGCAATGTCGCGGATTTCCGCATCGGCCTCCACCGGGCTCACGCGCAGCAGCCGCATCACCTGGCTGGCCCGGCTCCACTCGCCCCGCATCATCAGCCAGCGCGGGCTGTCGGGCAGGAACAGGCAGGCGGCACAGAACAGCGCCGCCGGCACCGCCATCAGCCCCAGCATCCAGCGCCAGTGCCCGCCATAGGCGAGCAGGCTGTCGGTGACATAGGCGAGAAAGATGCCGAGCGTGACCATGAGCTGGTAGAACGAGATCATCGCCCCACGCACCGATTCCTGCGAGATTTCCGAGATATAGAGCGGCGCCGCAAACGCCGCGATCCCGACGGCGAGCCCCAGCAGCACCCGGCCGACGATCAGCACCGCCACCGACGGCGCCAGCGCGCACAACCCGGAGCCCACGACGAACAGCAGCGACGCCGCCAGCAGCGCCCGCCGCCGCCCCAGCCGGAACGAGATGCGCCCCGCCACCACCGACCCCAGCGCGGCGGCGGCCATCATCGACGAGACGATCCACTCCTGCGTCCGGGCGGCGGCATGGAATTCATCGCCGATAAAGCCCAGCGCCCCGGCGATCACGCCGGTATCCAGCCCGAACATCAGACCGGCCATCGCCGCCAGAATGCCGACCACCACCGCCCGCGCGGCCGCATGCGACCCGCCCGCCGCCAGCCCCGTCGCCGTCTCGCCCGCTGCTGGCTGCCCCACTGCCGGCTGGGGCACCTTCCTCTGATCCGCTGTCATGTCATGGTGTCCTTTCCCGGATTCGGCGCCCGGCGGGGCGTCCAGGCGGGTTGTCTCCCGCCCTATCTGACCTGTGTCGTTCCATGCAAACCCGATCCCGGCACCGCGAAGCAGGGAAATCGCTCCGTTATGGAACCAAATCCACACGCATGGCCAGACACCATGCCACGCCGCCCCGCGAAGAAAAAAAATGCCCGGACAGTGAACCGATCCACCTCTCCCGGATATGAAAGCGAAACCATTGACAATCGTGCATCCGTTCCGTGCTGATACACGTTCACATTCACTACAGACGCGGTCCAATGTCCCCAATTCTGGCAATTTCCCTAGCGACCGCGGCGATTGGTGCGGTCGTGCTCCTCATCGGGCGCTACAAGCTCAATCCCTTCATCGTGCTGGTCTGCGTCTCTATTCTGCTGGCGATCTGCGCCGGCATGCCGCCCCAGAAGGCCATCGCCTCGTTCGAGGAAGGCGCGGGCCATGTGCTCGGCCATATCGCAACCGTCATCGCGCTGGGCACCATGCTGGGCAAGATGCTGGCCGAATCCGGCGGCGCGGACCAGATTGCTCTCACCATCACCCGCCTGGCTGGTGAAAAGCGCATCAGCTGGGCCATGATGGTCATCGGCCTGCTGATCGGCCTGCCGGTATTCTTCGAGGTCGGCTTCGTGCTGCTGATCCCGCTGGCCTTCACCCTGGCCAGGCGCACATCCACGCCCCTGCTGCTGGTGGCGCTGCCGATGGCGGCGGCGCTCTCCGTCACCCATGCGATGGTCCCGCCGCATCCGGCCACCCTGCTGGCGCTGGCGGCATATCATGCCGATACCGGCCGCACGATCTTCTGGGGCGTGATCATCGGCACGCCGATCGCAGCCCTCGCCGGCCCGGTCTATGCCCGCTTCATCACGCCGCACATCCGTTTGGAAGGCGAGGCCGCACTGGCCGAGCAGTTCGCCAGCAAGGACCGGCCAACCGACATGCCGCCCTTCCTCACCACGGTGCTGACCATCCTGGCGCCGGTGCTGCTGATGCTGCTGGGCTCGGCCGCCGACCTGGTCACGCCTCCCGGCAGCATGCCGAACACGGTCCTGCATTTCGTGGGCAATACCGACATCGCCCTGCTGCTGGCCACGGTCCTGTCCTTCTACGTGCTCGGCCTGGCGCGCGGCTTCTCGCGTGAGACGATCCTGCACTTCACCACCGAATGTCTCGGCCCCACGGCGCTGATCATGCTGCTGGTCGGCGCCGGCGGCGGCTTCGGGCGCGAGTTGATCGACAGTGGCGTGTCGAAGGCCATCACCGATGTCGCGGTGGGCGCGCACGTGCCGCTGCTGGTGCTGGCATGGCTGGTGGCGGTGGTGGTCCGCGTCGCGGCGGGCTCGGCGACCGTGGCCATGAGCACCGCATCGGGCATCGTCGGCCCGATCCTGCTGCACAGCCACGGCACGTCGCCCGAACTGATGGTGCTGGCCACCGGCGCCGGCTCAGTCGCCCTGGGTCCGATGAACGATGCCGGCTTCTGGCAGATCAAGGAATATCTCGGCCTCACCGTCGGCCAGGCCATCAAGACCTGGTCGGTCGTCGAGACCCTGATCGCGGTACTGGGCCTGGTCTTCTGTTTGCTGGCCTCACTCTTCATCCACTAAGAGCCCATCGCCCGAGCCAGGAACATGCGAAACCCATCGCAAGAAACAGCTTGCGTCATCCCCTGAGGATGACCTTACCACCGATGCCATGGCAAAAAATCACTCCATGGCGTCACCCTTTCCAGACGGAGCAGCCGCCGTCGCCCGCCGCTTCGGCGGTGACGGTAAAAGCCCTCCGTGTCTACGAGGAAGCGGGGCTGATCCGGCCGGTGCGGAACGGTCATGGCTGGCGGACTTACGGTCAGGCGGAGTGCGAGCGGCTTCACCTCGTCCTCCTGCTGCGACGCTTCGGCCTGACGATTGCCCGCATTGCTGAAATGTTTGCCGCAGGGCAACCCGATCTCGCAGCCATGCTGGACCTTCAGGCCGAAGCCTTGACAGAACAGCAGGCGCGCATCCGTGAAACCCTGTCGCTGATCGGCCGCGCCCGCCGGCATCTGAGCGCGCATGGCAGCATCGACCGTGAAACGCTGCCCGCATCGCTGCGTCGCCCTGTCGCTCGGTACGGTATCCCAGGGCCTGATCGCCTGCGCCTATCATGGCTGGCGATTCGATGGCACGGGGCGCTGCCGGCACATCCCCTCCCTGCGTCCCGAACAGCCGGTCAAGACGGCGCCGGCGCGCACCTACCCCACGGCCGATCGCGCCGGCTATGTCTGGGTATGGACGGGTCAGGGCGCACCGACAGGGCAACCGCTGCCGATCCAGGGGTTCGATCGTTATACTTGGCTGCAAGGCGCAACGGCGCTCGCCTGTGAAGCAATCATGCCGATCGAGAACAATCTCGACATCTGCCACGCGGCATTCACCCACCCGCACATGCAATGGTTCCGCGCACAGGCCGCCGGTTTCCAGCCGACCGGGTACGAACTGGCGATCGATCCGGGAGGATTGACCGTAAGCGCGCCCGGCACGCTGCCGCGCTTCGACCTGCCCGACCGGGTGACGGTCGGAGGCGGCGAAGCCTTCAGGCTCGTCCTCCACCATGTTCCCACGATGCCCGGCCAATGCCTCCAGCATTGGCTGTTGCAACGGGAGCCGACCCACGAGCCGGCAGCGCCGATATGGTCGGACAAGGAACCCAAAATCCTGGCGCAGGACCGCCGCTGAAAACCCCACCAGCATCATTGCTGGCCCGCCGCGCGCTCACCACCAAGCCACCCGCACGCATACTGAGGGCTTGTCTTATGATTTTTTTGTCGCGTTGAGCGATAAAGGACCGTTCAGCCG
>NZ_JBDNXE010000100.1:0-15703 GCF_047721585.1 Gluconacetobacter sp. | reverse complement strand
GTCATAGGGCTCATCCTTTGAGTGTTTTACTCTCCGGTAAACCCGGGGCGGTTCACTGCGCACGATCTTTGCTCAGGAGACAGCGGATGATGCATCGCGCCAATGGCGGCACGTCACGGACAAGCTACGTGACGGTTTCGCGAAACTCGCGGAGTTCATGGAGCGGACAGAAGCTGATGTTCTGGCCTACATGGGCTTTCCCCAGGAACACTGGACACACATATCCTCCACCAACCCGATCGAGCGGGTCAACCGGGAGATCAAGCGCCGCTGCGACGTCATCGGGATTTTCCCCAACGAGGCTGCCATCATCTGCCTCGTCGGAGCCCTGATGCTCGAACAAAACGACGAATGGGCTGTATGCCGCCGCTACATGACGCTGGAAGGTCTGGCCGCCCTGAGCCATAATCACACCGTCAGCCTGCCAGTTATGCTCGCCTGATCTCCTCAAGCCCGTCGAGCATCGGTGCTCCTGCACCACGCCACGGGGCACAGCCTCGACCCGACCTCGCGGTGGCCAGGGACGGTTTACTGGCAAACTGGACATCGTCCGGCACATGGGCCACCGCCATGGCAGATTATCCGCAGCTTTCCTGACTGTGCTACGGGTTGAAGCCAGGAACAAAAATGAAAGCATTTGATGACACACTACAAATCCTTGCCATTCGGGCGTCGGGCATGAGCGGAAAGAGTTCAGAGAGCCGTCTGGGCAAGCGTGGTTGGTTGCCCACTGTCATTCTGCTGCTCGGTGTCGCCGGTATGCTCGATTTTATCGATCGGTTTGTGTTTTCGACGGCGAATGACGCGATCAAGCATGATCTGCATATGTCGGACGCCACGGTGGGGCTGCTGGGGGGGACGGCCTTCGCACTGCTTTATGGTATGATGATCGTGCCGTTCGCGCTGATTTCCGATCGGGGGTTTGCGGCGCGCATGGCGTCGTTCGGCATTGCGCTGTGGAGTGTCGCAACCGCCCTGATGGGGCACACACATGGTATCGCCAGCATGGCGGCTGCCCGTGTGTGCGTGGGGTTGGGGCAGGCTGCGTTCTCGCCTTCGTCCGCCGCGCTGAATGCGGCTTATTCGACCTCCGAGAAGCGCAGCACCTCGTTTTCGATTGCCTATGGCATATCCTATCTTGGCTATATCATCGGGCTGGCGGGGGGTGGCTGGCTGGTCGAACATGTCGGCTGGCGCATGACATTTACGACGGTCGGGCTGGCGGGGATTCCGGTCGCGATCCTGATGGTTCTGTTCGTCCGCGAGCCTCGCCTTGTGCATGCAGCGCGCGAAGCGGAATCGTGGCGCGCGTTGTTCGCCAACCGGCCGCTGCGCGACCTGCTGTTCTATGGTGTCACCAGTCAGGTCGTGGGTTACGGCATCACCTTGTGGGGTGTTTCGTTCTACATGCGCTCTTTCGGCCTGTCGTCGGGGCAGGCCGGGGCGTGGTTTGGCATCGGCATCGGGATTGCGAGCGTGGTCGGGACCTTTCTCGGCGGGCCGATCGCGGATCTTGTGGCATCCCGCTTCGGTTTTCGAGGAGCGATGCGGTTCGCCTTCTGGGCTTATCTGATTGCACAGCCTTTTCAGATCATCCAGGTGCTGACGCATTCGCTCGATCTGTCGCTGACGATGCTGGCGCTGACATCGACGCTCTCGGCCCTGTGCACCGGCCCGCTTTACGGGGCGATCCCGAGCGTGGTGCCGGCGCATCGCCGGGCAGCCGCAATGGGGATGTATGCGCTGCTGGCCAATGCAATCGGTATCGGGGTCGGGCCGCCACTTTTCGGATGGATCAGCGATATGCTGACGCCGCATTTCAGCACCGATGCCCTGCGCATGTCGCTGCTGGTGGCGGCCATTCTCGGTTTCTGGCCGGCAGTGCATCTCTTTCAGTTGCAGCGGCGGTTCGGGAAATAGGTGATTTCCGCGCCCTTCCCCCTTCGCCAGTCAGGCAGGAAGAGCGCAGATGCTGAAAGCCCGTTTGGAAATGCGCGTCGGATTATCACCGGCCCTGCATATCCAGACTGGCTGTTACTGGGCCTGGGCGCTGCGGGTCATGGTCTGGCGGATCAGCCCATCTACCGGGCGGCCCGCCATGGTCAGGGCGACGGCTTCGGCCACGCGGATGCCGTCGATGGCCGCCGAGAGGATGCCACCGGCATAGCCCGCCCCCTCGCCCGCCGGATACAGGCCGGCGACGTTGGTGCATTGCCCGTCCGGGCCGCGCGGGATGCGCAGTGGCGAGGATGTGCGGGTTTCCACGCCCGTCAGCACCGCGTCCGCCATGTCGAACCCGTCAAGCTGTCCGCCGAATGCAGCCAGTGCCTCACGCATCGCCAGCACCACGAACTCCGGCAGGCAGGTGGCGAGGTCGGTCGGCGTGACACCGGGGCGGTAGCTGGGCTCGACCGTGCCGAGATGGGTGGAGGGTCGGCCGGCGAGAAAGTCGCCTACACGCTGCGCGGGTGCGCGGTAGTCGCCCCCGCCCGCGAGAAATGCCTGACGCTCCCAATGCCGCTGGAAGGCGATGCCGGCCAGCGGGCCGCCGGGGTAGTCGGCCTCGGGCGTCACACCGACCACGATCCCGGCATTGGCGTTGCGCTCGGCGCGGGAATACTGGCTCATGCCGTTGGTGACCACGCGCCCTTCCTCCGAGGTCGCGGCCACCACCGTGCCGCCGGGGCACATGCAGAAGGAATAGACCGCGCGCCCATTGGAGGCGTGATGCACCAGCCGGTAATCCGCCGCCCCCAGCAGCGGGTTGCCCGCCTGCGCGCCGAACCGCGCCGCGTCGATCACCGATTGCGGATGTTCGATTCGCACACCGATGGAAAAGGGCTTGGCCGCCATGGCCACGCCGTGGCCATGCAGCATCGTGAACGTATCGCGCGCGCTATGGCCGACCGCGAGCACGACATGATCGGCCGCGATCTCCTCGCCATCGGCCAGGCGCAGCCCCGCGATTCGTCGCGCGCCCGTATCATCCGTGGCCAGCAGGATATCCTCGACGCGGGTATCGAACCGGTAGGTGCCGCCCAGCGCCTCGATCTCGGCGCGGATATGCTCGACCATCGACACGAGGCGAAAGGTGCCGATATGCGGCTTGGAGAGGTACAGGATCTCTTCCGGCGCACCCGCCTTGACGAATTCATGCAGCACCTTGCGCCCGTAATGGCGCGGATCGCTAACCTGGCTGTATAGTTTGCCGTCGGAGAACGTGCCGGCACCGCCTTCGCCGAACTGCACGTTGCTCTCGGGCGTCAGCACCGATTTACGCCACAGCGCGAAGGTATCGACGGTGCGCTCGCGCACCACCTTGCCCCGTTCCAGGATCAGCGGGCGCAGGCCCATCTGTGCCAGCAGAAGACCGGCTAGCAGGCCGCACGGCCCTGCCCCGATCACCACCGGGCGCCGATAGCCCGGCCGGTCGGCAAAATCGGCGCCATCGCGCAGGACGAAATGATATTCGGTGTCGGGCGCGACACCGACATGCGGCGTCCCGGCCAGACGCGCCAGGACGGCGTCCTCGTCCCGCACCGCACAATCGACCGTATAGACCAGCGTGATCGCCCCCCGCCGCCGCGCGTCATAGCCACGCCGGAAGATCGTATGGCCCAGCAAATCCTCGCCCGCGATACCCAGTCGGCGCACGATTTCCGCCACCAGCGCATCGGGCTGATGGTCGAGGGGAAGCCTGATTTCGGTCAATCGGATCATACGGGGCGGAGCATCCGTGCGTGGGATTACGAGAGTGTGCAAAGGCGGCCGGAGCAACCGGCAACCATGCGCCGTGCCTTATCACGACCGGTTGCCATGACGAAAGAACGCGGGACTGGCCCCCGGGGCAATGCTTCTGATAGAGAAAGCCGCCGTTCGAGGAGAACCCGCATCCATGGCCCATTCGCACGATTCCTCATCCGCGCACGGGCATACCGGGCCGAACGGGGCGCACGCCTGCAACCATGACCATGACCATGACCATGACCATGACCATGACCATGACCATGACCATGACCATCATGGACATCACGGACATGGGCATGTCCATGCGCCCACGTCGTTCGGCGCCGCTTTCGCCTGGGGGATCGGGCTCAACCTAGTCTACGTGATCGCTGAGGCCGCCTGGGGCGTCAGTTCTCACGCGCTGGCCTTGCTGGCCGATGCGGGGCACAACCTCTCCGATGTGCTGGCACTGGCGGCGGCGTGGCTGGCGCATACACTGTCGAGGCGCGCGCCCAGTGCCGAATTTACCTATGGGCTGCGGCGGTCCTCGATCCTCGCGGCACTGGGCAATGCCGTGGCGCTGCTGCTGGTGACCGGCGGCATCGTCTGGGAATCGATCCTGCGCCTGATCGAACCCGCGGCCGTTCCGGGCGGCACGATCATGGCCGTGGCGGCGGGAGGAATCGTGGTCAATGGTGCCACGACGCTGCTGTTCGCCCATGGCGGCGACGACCTGAACATTCGCGGTGCCTTCCTGCATATGCTGGCCGATACGGTGATGTCGGCCGGTGTCGTGGTCGCGGGGGCGGTCATCTACTATACCGGCTGGGTCCGACTGGACCCGATCGTGGGCCTGGCACTGTCCTGCGCCATCGTCGCCGGCACCTGGTCTCTGCTGCGCGATTCGCTGGACATGGCGCTGGACCGCGTGCCCCGCAGCATCGACCGCACGGGCGTGGAAGCCTATCTGCGCGCCTTGCCGGGCGTGGAGGACCTGCACGACCTGCATATCTGGCCGATCAGCACCACCGAAACCGCACTGACCGTGCATCTGGTCTGCGCCGTCCCGGCCGACGACACGCTGCTGAGCGATGCGACCGAGACGCTGCGCACCCGCTTCAGCATCGGTCACCCGACCTTTCAGATCGAAACCCAGTCCTACGCCACCCGCTGCGTGCTGGCCGACGCAAGCGTACCCTGACCGCATGCCGGACATCAGCAAGACCGCGTTGGCCTGGACCAGTCTTGGCGTCAGCATCGCGGCACTGGGCCTGAAATACGCAGCATGGCGCGTCACCGGCTCGATCGCACTCTATTCCGATGCCGTCGAGACGATCATCAACGTCGTCGCCGCCCTGACAGGCCTGTGGGCGCTGCATATCGCCAGCCTACCGGCGGACGACAACCATACGTACGGCCATTACAAGGCCGAATATCTCTCGGCCGTGGCCGAGGGCGTGCTGGTACTGGTCACGGCCTTCGTCATCGGCCGCGAAGCATGGATCGACTGGCAGCGTCCCAGCCTGCCTGATGCCCCGCTGCTGGGCATCGCACTGAACGGCTCGGCCGGGGTGCTGAACCTGGCGTGGGCGCTGGTTCTGCTGCGGGCGGGGCGGGCGAAACGCTCGCCTACCCTGGTCGCGGCTGGCCAGCATGTCATGTCCGATGTCTGGACCACCGTCGGACTGGTGGGCGGCTTCATCCTGATCCCCCTGACCGGCTGGCCGTGGATCGACCCGCTGCTGGCAGGGCTGATCGCCCTCAATGTGCTACGGGTGGGCTGGGGCATGATGCGCGAATCCATCGCCGGCCTGATGGACGAAGCGCCCGCCGCCGAGACGCTGGAGACGATCCGCCAGGTCATCGCCGCCAGCGGACATGGCGCGATCGAGGCGCACGACCTGCGTGCCCGCATCGTCGGGGCCATGGCCTTCGTGGAGTTTCACCTCGTCGTCCCCGGCGCCATGAGCGTGGATGCCGCGCACGAGATCTGCGACCGGATCGAGGCCGCGCTGCGCGCGCGCATAGGCGAGGCCCTGATCCACATCCATGTCGAGCCGGAACGCAAGGCGAAGCATTGCGGGATCGCGATTCCGCGGTAGTTCCCTTGTGTCGGTGACAACACAGCCTCCCTCTCCGGTCGCGGATAAGGACACGGTTCCTGTGGAAACGGCCGACATATACGGAGTAAAGGGCGGTACGTAACCGCCATCGCCACCCGGACACCGTTCGGAGAGGCTATTGCCCTGGACACGCGACGATGAAAACCGACCTGACCGAACTGCGCATCCGTCATATGCGACATCTGCGCCGTTCCGCCCGGGTCACGACCGCGCAATGGCGCCGCAAGATCGTCTACTGGGCGGCCGCGGTGCTGGTCGGCGTGGTGGCGGTCGGCTTCGCGACGGCGGCGGACAGCGCGGCCGCGCTCCGGACCCGGCTGGTCGCGTGGGACCCGTGGATCATGCTGGCGCTGACCCCCGCCGGGCTGGCGCTGTCGACCTGGCTGACGCGCACATGGTTCCGGGGGGCCCAGGGTTCGGGCATTCCGCAGACGATCGCCGCCCTTCACCTGGAAAATTTCACCATCGTCGACCGGCTGCTGTCGCTGCGTATCGCCTTCGGCAAGATCCTGCTGACCACGCTGGGCCTGCTGGCTGGCGCCTCGATCGGGCGCGAAGGACCGACGGTACAGGTCGGTGCGGCCATCATGCATAATTTCGGGCGGTGGCTTAACCTATCGACGGTCAGTGTCCGGCGCGGACTGATCCTGGCCGGCGGGGCATCCGGCGTGTCGGCGGCCTTCAATACGCCGCTGGGCGGAATCGTGTTCGCGATCGAGGAACTGAGCCATTCCTTCGAACAACGCACCAGCGGCACAATGCTGACGGGCGTGATCCTGTCGGGTGTCACCGCCATCGCACTGGTCGGCAATTATACCTATTTCGGCCATACTGACGTCGTCGTCCCGATCGGCATAAGCTGGATGGCGGTGCTGACCTGCGGCATTCTGGGCGGCATCAGCGGCGGTGTGTTTTCGGCCATCCTGATCCGGACCTCGCAGCATGGCCTGCCGGGCATCCTTGGCCGCTTCGTGGTCCGCCGACCGATCGCCTTCGCCGCAAGCTGCGGCCTGGTGCTGGCCATTCTCGGGATCGCTTCGGGCGGGATTACCTACGGAACGGGCTATCTTCAGGCGCGCGAGATCATCGCCGGGCAGACAAGCTATCCGGCATCGTTCTTCATCCTGAAATACCTTGCCACCATCGTATCGTACTGTTCCGGCATTCCGGGCGGGCTGTTCGCGCCGTCTCTGGCCATCGGGGCAGGCATCGGCGGCTGGGTCGCGCAGTTCCTGCCGCACACCACGCCCGGCGCGGTGGTCCTTCTGGGCACCGTGGCCTATTTCTCGGCCGTGGTGCAGGCGCCGCTGACGGCGAGCGTGATCGTGATGGAAATGTCGGACAACCAGCAGGTGACGCTGGCACTGCTCGCCACGTCGTTCCTCGCCTATGCCGTCTCCCGCATGATCTGCTCCCGCTCGCTCTATAGCGCACTGGCCGAGAAATTCCTCTCGGTGGTAGAACAGGCGCCGCCGGCCGAAACGCCGAAACCCGAGGGGGGCACCGCCCTGCCCGCCCCGACCAACGGCGAACGCGCTTCGTGAACGAGAGACGCTGAAAGAGGCGCGCCCGCTTGCCTGCGCGCACGCCCCACAGCCTTTAGCGGGCTGCCAGATCCACGATCCCGATCGCACCGTCTTCGGTCCCGAATGCCAGGCCGGTGCCGTCAGGGCTGAAGGCCAGCGCCGAGATCGCCCCGCCGCCGGCATCGCGCACCGGCAGGACCTTCTGCGCCGCAGCATCTTCCAGCAGGATCGTGCCGTCGGCAAAGCCTGCGGCCACGATCTCATGCACCGGATGGCACGCTACGCGCCGGCAGATCACGCCGGGCATTCCGGCCAGTTCGACCGGTGCCTTGCCCATCGGGCCGCCACCAAAGAACGGCCACATCACCACGCTGTCCGCCCCGCTGGTCACCAGCCATTTGCCGGTGCGCGAAAACGCCATCGACTGCACCTTGGCCGGATAGCCGCTCATGCGCATGTTGTGCCCGTCGGCCAGCCGCCAGCCATGCAGTTCGTTTTCCTGCATGCTGGTCACCAGCGCGTCGCCGCCCGGATGGATGATGATGCCGGTATGGCTGCCCTTCCAGTCCAGCCGCCGGGGATTGTCGACCTTGGCCTGCACGAACCACATCGACGCCCCGTTATAGTGCGACGCCGCCACCCGCTTGCCCTTGGCATCGAAGGTCAGGCCGCTGACGGTGGAGGGATGCTCCAGCACCTTCAGCGTCGTCGTGCCGGCCGCATCGCGCAGTTCCACCTGCTTGCCGGAGGCAAAGGCGATGACGCCCGATTTCGGCGTACCCTTGGCGTCGATCCAGGTGGTGACATGCTCGATCCAGCGTCGACCACGCACCAGGTCGGTCACCGCGCCGTCCGCGCCGATCCGGCGCAGCGTGGAATCGTCGCCGCCGGTCAGGAAGCCGCTCGGCGCGGCGTCCGGCGCCAGGCAGAGGATCGCGCCGTCATGCACCGTCTGCACCTGCCACGCGGCGGCGTTGGCGAAATCCCCGCGCGTCGCCAGCACCACATCACCCTCGGCGGTGGCGAAGGCGAACTGGTTGCTGTCGCGCGACGCCACGCAGCCGATGACATGGCCATCGAGCGTGCGCGTGGCGCCCCGCCGTTCGAGTAGCCCGGCCGGGGCTCCGCTCTCGGTTTGCATCCCCGTCATCGTGCGCGGCAGTTCTCGAAACCGCGGCGCAGGCGCGGGCGGTTGAGGTTGCGGCCGATCATCACCAGGCGGGATTCCTTCTTTTCGCCCTCTTTCCACGGCCCGATGAACCCGCCATCGGCCATCATATGCACGGCCTGGAAGGCGAAACGCCGGTCCTCGCCCTCATAGTTCATGATGCCCTTGGCCCGCAGGATATCCGCCCCCTGCTCCTGAAGCACCGCACCGATCCACGCCTGGAATTTCGCGGCATCCAGCGGCTCTTCCACCACATAGGAGACCGAGGTCACGTTCTCCTCATGCGAATGGCTGGTGTCCTCCAGGAAATGCGGCGCATGTTCCAGCGCCCGCGCCAGGTCGAACCCGCCCTGATCCAGCACCTCGGCCAGCGCCACATTGCCGCGCTGGGCGCGATGCAGGCGGGCGACCGGGTTGATGGTGCGGATACGCGCCTCGATGGCAGCCAGCGTCGCCTCGTCCGCCAGATCGGTCTTGTTCACGATGATCACATCAGCGAAGGCGATCTGGTTCACCGCCTCGGGGCTTTCCTCCAGAGTCTGCACCATGTTCAGCGCATCGACCACGGTCACGACCGCATCCAGCCGCGTCTTGCCGCGCACATCCTCGTCGACGAAGAAAGTCTGCGCGACGGGTGCCGGATCGGCCAGTCCCGTGGTCTCGACGATGATGCCGTCGAACTTCGTGCGCCGCTTCATCAGGCTGCCCAGGATGCGGATCAGGTCGCCCCGCACGGTGCAGCAGATGCAGCCATTGTTCATTTCGAACACTTCCTCGTCGGCATCCACCACGAGGTCGTTATCCACACCCAGTTCGCCGAACTCGTTGATCACGACGGCGTATTTCCGCCCGTGTTCGGCCGTCAGGATATGATTGAGCAGCGTCGTCTTTCCGGCACCGAGAAAGCCGGTCAGCACCGTGACCGGCACCAGCCCGTCGCCGGTCGCCGCTTGGGTCTCAGACATGTCGTCTCCTGTCCATGCGTCCATATTCGCTTCAGCATATAGGCGTCCCCGCGCGTCCATCCCATCCCCCGTGTGAAGGGAAACGGCGCGTACCCTGCCGACGCCCCCATCCCGCACCGAGCACCATTAACCACCCGTTAACGATTCTTCCGAACACTCCGGGAGCTTCAAGGGATAGAACGATGCCCGTTTCCTCCGTCACCACCCAGACCGGCACCTATTCTTCGGCCGACATCGCGGAAGGCGAAATCGTCTTCGTCACCACCTCCGGCCAGCCGGATCGGGCCGAGGCATCATCGGACATCATCACGCTGTCGCAGGCAGGCCTGGCTTTTCTAACCGGCTCGCCTACCCATGGGGAAAGCAGCCAGTCCTCGTCACAGACGGCGCTCGCGCGGCTGGATCAGGATATCCAGTCCAGCAGGCGAACCATCCGGGCCATGGCCGAACAATGGGTCGATCGCCTCACCGCGCAGATCCGGCAATTGATGCTCATGGAGGCCTTCACGTCGCCGAAGGCCCTGGCCGGCGAACTGGCGCAACTCGCCCATCAGCTTGTGGTCGCCGTGCAACAATATGCGCAGAATCAGGGATCGGCCCCCAGCCTTGCCAACATCGGCGCCATGGTCACGACCACGGCGCAGCCCCCGGCGCAAGACCATCAGAGCACTCCGGATGTTCCAGACCAGACCGCTTCCCCCGATCCCGCATCCGGAAGCACTTCGCAGACCGGACAAGGTGCCACGGCAACAAACGACAATCAGGCTTTCCAGCAGAGCGTGCGGACGCTGGCAAAGCAGATGGAAGCCCTGCTCTATGCAGCAAGGCACCACCTGAAGAAACAACCGGACAGCGACATCCAGGCCGCCCAACGTGCCCTGAACGAGGTCGAACAGACCCTGCCGCAGTTATAGACGATCACAAACCATCCGGCAGTCGTCCTGCGACAGCAGCCCGACGCAGAGCGCCCAGCCTCTCACGCGCCGCCACGCAATCGAATAGCGCCGCCCGCGCACGCCCACGCACCGAGAGCGCGGCCCGCCGCTCGGGTGAGGCTGCCAGATCGTCGATCGCCGCCGCCAACCCGGCCACAGGGTCCGGCGGTGCCAGAATCGCCGCATCGCCCACCAGATCCGGCAACCCGCCGACCGGCGAAGCGACCAGCGCTGCTCCACAGGCCATCGCCTCGAGGGCCGTCAGGCCGAATGGCTCGGCCCAGCGGCTGGGCACCACGACGATCGCGGCCCGCACCATCTCTTCCAGCACCTGCGCATGCGGCAGATACCCTGTCATCTCGACTCCGGCCGCTTGTGCGGCAGGGCGCAGCGTCCGCAGAAACGATGTCTCGGGCGAGTCTTCGCCGAACCGATCGGCCCCGATCATGCGTGCCCGCCACCCCGGCAGATGCGGCAGCACCTCCCCACAGGCGACGACGAACGCATCCGCCCCCTTGTCCGCCACCACCCGTCCGGCAAACAGGATCGTCGGCTCGCGCGCCGCCACAGGCAGTGGCGGCGGCAGGGAAGCCATGTCGATGCAGTTCGGCATCACCGTCACCGCGACATCGGACAGCCCCTCGGCAAAGCATTGGCGCACCCAGTCCGACACAACGATGACCCGCATGCGCCGTGCCAGCGTGGCCCGCTGTGCGGGAGACATCGCCCCCCGCATCCCGCGCGGATCGTTATGAAGGGTCAACGTCATGGGCAGGTCGGGAAAGCAGCCTGCCAATGACAGGGCGATATCGGGCCGATTGTGGATTTCGACCAGCCCCGGCCTGACCTGACGCACGATCCGTGCCACGCCGGCCGAATAACGCCCTACCGTGCTGCGGGGCCAGACGATCCATGGCACGCGATGTACCGCCAGAAACTCCACGTCGGCAAAAGGTTGTTCGACAGGCGATCCGACCACGATATCGCCGGGCGCGGCCAGCCTATGCACCAGCAGGCTGATCGCGCCTGCGTGCCCAGGCGCGAAGCGCTCGCGCGGCGGCAGGACGGTCAGGACCGGTGCGCTCCGCATCACCGACCGTTCAGGCCAGGGTCTCGAACCGTTCGAGATGCCACGCTTCCGGCTCGCGGGCCGCATCGTCATACCAGCGCGCCATCAGCGGGTGCGCCCGCAGCAGGGCCGCGTAATCGGCCGCCACCGTCGACAGTTGCACACCATAACCCAGGAAGCGGGCGATCACCGGCGCGAACATCGCATCGGCCACCGTCAGGTCGGCTCCGAACAGATACGGGCCGCCCTGCCCGAACGCGGCACGGGTGCCCGACAGCAGGGCGTCGATCCGCGCGATATCGGCCTGCACATCATCGGCCAGCCCTCCCGCCAGCGGTCGGCCATGGCGGCCCAGATTCATCGGCAGGGCCATGCGCAGCGGCCGGAAGCCGGCATGCATTTCAGCGGCGATGCTGCGCGCATGCGCCCGCGCCAGCCGGTCCGGCGGCCACAGGGCAGGCGTTATCTCGGCGCAATATTCGCCGATCGCCAGGCTTTCCCACACACGGGCGCCGCGATGCTCCAGATAGGGCACCATCCCGTTGGGCGAGACCGCCTTGATCGCAATCGTGCCACCGCCGCCGGCTAGCGGAATCACCACGTCCTCGACATCCAGCCCCGCCAGGTGCACGGCCAGCCAGCCACGGAGCGACCAGGAGGAATAGCGCCGGGTGCCGATATAGAGTTTGCCGTCCGCCATGGTGGTTACCCCTTGCGAGAGTTCTTGTTCTTTTTTGAAAAAAAGAACCAAAAAACTTTTGATCCGTTGAGGGCGCCTTATGCTGGGGGCGTCCGAGGCTCTTTAACGAATCAAAGTCTTTTTGCTTCTTTTTCTTCAGAAAAAGAAGAGGCTACCGGCTCCCGCCGCCGGATGAACCCGCCACCCAACACCCGGCTGCCATCATACAGCACACAGGCCTGCCCCGGTGCGGGCATCGCCGGCTCGTCCAGCGTCACGAGGGCACCATCCGCCGTCCGTCGCACGGTCGCCGCCCGCACCTCTTCGCGCGCACGGATCTGCACCATGCAGCGCAGATCCTCTTCCGGCGGCGGAATCAGCCAGTTCATGTTCCGTAGCGAGACCTCATGCACCGCGCCGCGCGCACGCGGGCCGATCACCACCCGGCGCGCCGCCGGCTCGATCCCCACCACCATCTGCCGCTCGCCGTCGCGCATCGCGGCGTTGCCCAACCGGCGGCTCTGCCCGACAGTAAAGCGGGTCACGCCATCATGCTGACCCACCACCCGGCCGGTTTCGTCCACGATCTCGCCGCTGCCCGCCATCTCGGGACGCAGCTTTTCGACCACTTCCGCATACGAACCATCGGAGACGAAACACAGATCCTGGCTATCGGGTTTGGCGGCGACCTCCAGCCCGAAGCGTTCGGCCTCGGCCCGCACGGCGGCCTTGTCCGGCATGTCGCCCAACGGGAAACGCAGGAAATCGAGCTGCTCGCGCGTGGTCGCGAACAGAAACCACGACTGATCGCGGGACGCATCGACCGGGCGATGCAGTTCCGGCCCGGCCGCCCCTTCGATGCGGCGAACATAATGGCCGGTCGCCATCGCATCCACGCCCAGATCGCGCGCCATGCCCAGCAGGTCGGTAAACTTCACGCCCTGATTGCAGGCCACGCACGGCACCGGGGTTTCGCCGCTGGCATAGGCGCTGGCAAACGTCTCGATCACGCTCTCGCGAAACCGGCTTTCGGCGTCGATGACATAGTGCGGAATGCCAAGCCGGTCGGCCACACGACGCGCGTCATGGATATCGCGCCCCGCGCAGCACGCACCCTTGCGTGCGCTGGCCCGCGAATCATAGAGCTGCAACGTGGCGCCCACGACCTCGTGGCCCTCGGCCACCAGACGCGCGGCAACCACGCTGCTGTCCACGCCGCCCGACATAGCGACCATGATCCGCATCAATCAAACCCCCTTGGTATCAAATGTCGGCCCGGAAACGTGGGCTGGTGAGCGAGAGTGCCGCGCAAGCGGCACGGCCGTCGTACGTTTCCGGGCCGGCACTCAGGCCGTACGAGGCAGGCGCACGACCAGCCCGTCCAGGGCATCGGTCATCACGATCTGGCAACCCAGGCGGGACGTCTTTTCCAGCCCGAAGGCCAGGTCCAGCATGTCTTCCTCATCCTCGGTCGGCTCGGCCAGCTTCGGCGCCCATTCCGGGTCCACCACGACGTGGCAGGTGGCGCAGGCCAGCGAGCCCTCGCACGCGCCTTCCAGATCGACCCCGTGCTTGTGGGCGATCTCCAGAACCGACAGGCCGACCGGTGCGTCGACCTCGCGGCGGGTTCCGTCATGCTCGATGAAAATCATATGCGGCATTCTGCTATCCTGGCCGTGTCGTCATCAGTGGGGTGAAGGGCGGCGACCCCCGCCGCGCGCGCATCCGCCACCGCCCGGCACAGGATCGCCGCCGCGCGATCCATATCGGCGGCTGAGGTATAGCGTCCCACCGCCAGACGCAAGCTTCGCGCGGCCGCATCGGCATCCAGCCCCATCGCGGTCAGCACATAGGACGGTACGAGTTCGGCCGAAGAACAGGCCGATCCGGTGGAAACGCACAGGTCAGGCGCCCGCGCGATCACATCCAGTGCCCGCACGTCGGGGAACCGCAGATTGAGGTTGGCCGGCAACCGATGAGCCATGGAGCCATTGACCACCACACCCGGAATGGCCGCCTGCAAACGGTTCAGCAAACCGTCGCGCAGCCCTGCCATCCGTCGTGCTTCCTCCACGCGCACCGCCCGCGCGATGCGGCAGGCCTCACCGAATCCCACCAGCAGCGGCGTGGCCAGCGTGCCCGAGCGCAGCCCCCGCTCCTGCCCGCCGCCCGAGAACAGCGGCGCCAGCCGCACGCGCGGCCGCCGACGGACATACAGCGCCCCCACGCCCTTCGGCCCGTAGAGCTTGTGAGCGGAAACCGATGCCAGATCGAAGTCCATCGCCCGCACATCCAGCGCCACCTTGCCCGCCGCCTGCGCCACGTCGCTGTGCAGCAGCGCGCCCGCCGCGCGCACCTCCGGCGCCAGGGCGGCCATGTCATGCAGCACGCCGGTCTCGTTATTCGCCGCCATGATGCTGACCAGCAGGGTCGGCACCGCCAGCGCCGCGCGCAGCACCGCCGGGTCCAGCCGCCCGTCCGCCCCCACCGGCAGGATCACCGGCTCGAACCCTTCCGCCGCTAGGTCGCGCACCGATTCCAGCACGCATTTATGCTCGGTCGCCACGGTGACGACGCGCCGCCGCGCATCGCCCCGCGCCGCCAGATGGCGCACCGCGCCCTTGATGGCGATATTGTTGGCCTCGGTCGCACCGGAGGTGAACACGATCTCGCGCTCATCCGCTCCCAGAAGCGCCGCGACCTCCGCCCGCGCCGCCTCCACCGCGTCGCGCGCCTGCCGGCCCATCGCGTGGTCCACGCTGTGCGGGTTGCCGAAATCCTCGGCAAACCAGGGCATCATCGCCGCCACCACCTCCGGGTCGCAGGGCGTGGTAGCCTGATAATCCAGATAGAGCGGCCGCCTGTCCGCGCCGGAAATGTCCGCTGTCATGCCCCCGCCTCCTCCAGCGTCGCGCGGCGCGCAGGCAGCCGGGCCGCCATTGCGCGATAGGCGTCGATAAAGCGCATCACCTCATCCTCCCGCGTCGTCCAGGGCAGCGAAACCCGGATGGCCTCGCCTGCCAGCGGCCCCAGCCCCATCGCGTCCAGCACATGCGACCGCGCCACCTTGCCCGACGAACAGGCCGAGCCGGCCGACACCCCGAACCCCGCCAGATCCAGCGCGATCAGTTGCGTCTGGGCAGCGCGCCCCGGAAGCGCAAGAGATATGGTGTTGGGCAGGCGCAGCGCAGCCCCCCCGCAGGCCACGGCCCCCACTGCCACCGCCGCCGCCTCGATCGCATCGCGCCAGCCCGCCATGACGGATGCCGCGTCCGCGTTCGCCAGCGCCCCGACAGCCTCCACCGCAGCCTCGGCCATCGCGGCGATCGCCGGCAGGGCGGGCGTGCCGCCGCGCCGCCCCAACTCCTGCCCGCCACCCGCCATCACCGGCGCCCGCGGCCGCGTCGCCTCGCCGGCCCGCCGCCGCGCCCCCGCCCTGCCTGGGGGGGAGGGGGAGGGCGCGGCAATCATCCGGGCGATTACCGGCCTGTGCGGAAGTTTGAATGTCGTCG
>NZ_JBDNXE010000099.1:0-15841 GCF_047721585.1 Gluconacetobacter sp. | reverse complement strand
GGGGGTGTCCTTGTTATCTCGCTCCCGCCGGGGTTTGTCCGACAACCTCGGGGTGTAATTGGGGTGGGTGGAACGGGGCGCCTCCGGGCCCGCCCTTGGCCCGGTAGCGGCAGTTTTCGGTCAGCCGCGCGGCCTCACCAGCCCGGAACGAGGAACCGCGCGGGGCAATTGTCCTGCGCTTCGGGCGCACGGAAGAACGCGCTGGCCCGTGGGAAATCGGCCACCCGCTCGCGTTTCAGGGTGAACCAGAGCTGGGTCAGCACCTCACGGCCGGCATGGTCATGCTCGCAGCGCAACTGAAGGGCTCGGTCCGTTTCGGTGTGGAACGCACCACGAAATGCCTGCATCACCGCGTCCCTGGTCACGACCTGCCCCTGCCACGCCCGCAGGGCGGTGCCGAAATCGGACTGCGCGACCTCGGTGCGCATTTCCAGCGCGGTATGGAAAAACGTTTCGGCGGGGATGCCGAAACATTGGACATGCTTGTGATATTCGTGGTCGACCAGACTATGCGGCAGATGCGCTACGGTCTGGTCCAGCGCCTGCTTCGTCTCGCTGCTGACCGCCAGAGGGGTGGCGGCCTCATGCTCGGGGTAGATGTCGCATCCGGCTGCCCACCAGCGCTGCGGGGGCACGCCCTGGGCTATGAGCGGCTGAGGGCGTGATGCCCACAGGCCATGCAGGCCGATCAGCGGCGCTTTCGGCTGGTCGGGCTGGCAGCCTGGCCCGCTGGCGCAGAAGCCGGGCTGCCAGGTCAGCGCCAGCGTATAATGGCCGAAATCACCGTGCGCGGGCGGGCTGATCACGCTGGCCGCCACCGGCATGGGCGTCGGTGGAACCGGCGTCGGCGCGCAGGCGGCCATGCCGGCCGCCAGAACGAAACCGCCGAACGCAAGGCGCGCGTGGCTTGCCGCACGATGAACCATTGTCATGTCATTCTTTCGCTTTATCGGCGCAGGATCGCCGCGTGGTGGGTCAGATGGTCCTGGATGAAGGACTGGATGAACCAGTAGGAATGATCGTAACCGGGGTGACGGCGCAGGATCAGTTCCTGGCCGGCGGCCCTGGCGGCCTGCTCCAGATGCCAGGGCTGCAATTGCGCATCGAGGAACTGGTCCGCCTCGCCCTGGTCCACCAGGATGGTCGTCGGATGGGTGTGGCCCGCTTGCAGCAGGAGGGTCGCATCATGGGCGGCCCAGGTCGCGCGGTCCGGCCCCAGATAACCGGCGAAAGCCTTCTCACCCCACGGGACCGCCGCCGGATGGACGATCGGCGCGAAGGCCGAAACCGATTTCCAGCGATCTGGCGCGCCCAGCGCATGCACCAGCGCGCCGTGTCCACCCATCGAATGCCCCATGATGCCACGCCGCGAGCCGTCCAGCGGGAGTTTGGCCTCGGTCAGCGCGGGCAGTTCCTCGGCCACGTAGGTGCCCATCCGGTAATGGGCGGCCCACGGCGCCTGCGTCGCGTCCAGGTAGAACCCCGCGCCGCTGCCGAAATCGTAGCTGTCGTCCTCTCCGGCGATGTCGGCCCCTCGGGGCGACGTGTCCGTCGCGACCAGTGCGAGCCGGTATTCCGCCGCGAAACGCACCGCGTTGGCCTTGATCAGGAAGGTTTCCTCGGTGCAGGTCAGTCCGGCCAGCAGGTGGATGACCGGCACCGAGGCCGCCGCCGATGCGCCATCGGGCACGAAGACCGCGAAACGCGCCTCCAGCCCCAGGCTCTCGGAGGGATGGCTGTAGAAGCCGAGCGTGCCGCCACAGCAGGCATGGGTGGCGCGGGTGGTGATCGCCACGCTCAGAACGCGACGAACGCGACGACGGTGCGGATGCTCTCGCCGCCCGTCATCATGTCGAAGCCCTGGTTGATCTTCGCCAGCGGCGGGGTGTGGGCGATCAGGCTGTCGATGTCGATCCTGCCGTCCGTGTACCAGTCCGCGATCTTCGACACCTCGGTGCGCCCATGCGCCCCGCCGAAGGCCGAGCCGATCCAGCGGCGGCCGGTTGCAAGCTGGAATGGACGGGTGCTGACTTCCTGCCCCGCACCGGCCTCGGACGCGATCGCCGCCCTTTCGTCCATGATCGTGCCTCTCCAGAATCGCGCATGGGAATTATCGCATCATAAAGGGTGGCATCCCTAAAAGGGTCAATGCCGCCCGTCGGATTTGCGACAGAGAATGTCCTGACTGTCACAAAATCCATCATTCCGTTCAGACTGTTGTCTTTCCCGGCCGTGCGGTCAGTATGGGATTGGTTGGCTGCATTCGGCGCCACGCATTCAGCATGTCCTGAGGGGGAAAACATCAATGATCGTCGACCGGCGGATCGGATTATTCATCCTGATGCGCGAAAGCCTGCTGACATTGGCGTTCCTTGGGGCATGGGACGTTTTTGTCGTCGTCATGTTCCAGGTCTTCCATCAGGACTGGATGGAACAGCCGACCCTGCCGGTGTCCCTGCTCGGCTCGGCCGTCGTGCTGTTTCTCAGCGTGCGTAACAATGCGGCCTACGGACGGTGGTGGGAAGCACGGACGCTATGGGGCGCGATTACGAACAATTGCCGCTCGTTCGGCCGGCAGGCCGGGTCGCTGCTGGGCGGTCGGCCAGATCTGGCCTGCGCCATGGCGGCCTATCCTTACGCATTGCGCAGCGCACTCGGCCGGCTGGAGGATTCGGGCGATATCGCGCGGCTGCTGCCCCCCGAGATGCGCAAAGCCATCGCCGGCCGGAACAATCAGCCGAATGCCATCCTTTACGAGATCGGACTGGCGGTGAACGAGGAAGTGGCGCGACAGAAGATCGACGGTGCCGTGCATGGCCAGATCGACCGTATCCTGTCCGATCTGGCCAATGCCCAGGGGGGGCTGGAGCGCATTCGCAATACGCCGCTGGCCATTCAGTTTTCGCTGATTCCCCGGCTGGTGGCCAACATATTCTGCGTCCTCCTGCCGCTGTCGATGGTGCAGACCCTGGGGTGGATCACGCCACTGGGCTCATCGCTGGTCGGGCTGCTGTTCGTCGCGCTGGACAAGATCGGCAGCGACCTGCAGGATCCGTTCGACAATTCGCCCCACGCCATGCCGATGCGGACAATGGCCCGAACGATCGAAATCGACCTGCTGCAACCGGTCAATATCCCCGTCGAAGGCCCGATCTCGCCGGTGCGTGGCGTGCTATCCTGAGAGCACGACCGAAACCGCCGCTGGTGGTGATCCGACGCGCGTTTGCCGCGCGTCGGTGTTCACGGCCGCTCCGCAGCCCGCATTTCCGGCCAGGCTCCGAGCGTTTCGCAGGGCGACCCCAATCCGAGGATCGAGACAGAATGGGAAAAATGTGATATAACCAGTCAAATGAGCATGTTCAGAACGACCCCCAAGGGCGGTGTGACCGACGCAATGGCTCGCACTGCCGCTGCTACAACTGCCGCACAGGCGAAGACCAAGGTCAAGGACGAAGACCCCTTCCGCGAGGGCGATGCTATCGTCTACGCCGCCCACGGTGTCGGACGGGTGGATCGCATCGGCATCGACGAGATCGCGGGCACCAAGCTGGAAATGATCCAGATTTCGTTCCCCGGCAACCAGATGACGCTGCGCATTCCGCTGACCAAGGCGCGCAAGGCCGGCCTGCGCAAGATCGTCTCGCGCGAGATCGTGGACAAGGCCATGGCGATCATCAAGGGCAAGCCGCATGTCAGCCGCGGCATGTGGGCCCGTCGCGCCGTGGCTTACCAGGAAAAGATCAATTCCGGTGATCTGGTCCAGATCGCCGAAGTGCTGCGCGACCTGCGCCGCAATGTCGACAGCCTGGATGGCAGCTTCAGCGAACGCAAGCTGTTCGAAGCGGCGCAGGAGCGCTTTGTGGCCGAAGTCGCCGTGCTGGAAGGCAAGGAACCGACTGCGGTCCTGGAATCCCTGACGGCGGCGATGAAGGCTGCCTGATCCTACCCGGCCCCGATGACATCATCCGTCGGGGCCGGAACCTTCAAGACTGTCCGTTCATGCTCCGCCCGGCCCCGTGGTTGCGGGCGAGCGTGTTTCGGCCCGCCGCCAGCGGCGGGTCGCCAGACGCCATGACAGAAGCAGCCCCGCTTTCTGCTGTGCCAGCCAGCCACCGCTGACCAGTGCCGGTTCGGCCTTCGGGTCACCGGTTTCCACCACATTGTGCGAGAAATTCGCCGTTCCCAGCATCATGTCCCACCAGGGAAAGACCGCGCCGTAATTGCATGAGCGCCGGCCGGCGGAGCGCAGGCCGTGATGCACACGGTGGAAATGCGGAGAGACCAGGACCCGCTCACCCAGCCAGCCGAACCCGACCCGCGTATTGGCATGCGACAGGCTTTCGACCAGGCGCAGGAACAGGATCAGCAGCGGGAATTGCAGCGGCGGCACGCCGATCAGCAGCCCGACGGCAATCGCCCAGACATAGGACGTGACATCGTCGAGCAGATGATTCCGGTCATCCGACCAGAAGGTCATCTGCGTCTGGGCGTGATGCAGGGCGTGCAACCCGTACCACCAGCCGAAGACATGCGACAATCGGTGGCGAACATATTCGGCGAAATCCAGGATCACCGCGTACAGGAAGAACGTGACGATCGGCCAGTCCATCAGGCGTGGAAACACGCTTTCCAGCGTCGGCGGAATATAGCCATGGTCGGTCAGGATCCCGTTCAACCAGGTCTGGATTTCGTAGAAGCCGAAGAACGTCACCAGCGGAAACAGGCCGATGCGCGCGATCAGGGTATAGACGATGTCCATGGTCACATTGTCGCGGTTCTCCCATTGCCGCAGGGGCCAGAACCGTTCCAGCGGCATGCAGATCGCAAGGTTCAGCACGACCTGCAATACGCCGTAGATCGCAAACATCGCCCAGAGGAAGGATGTGTCCTCCCACTCCATCCACCCGAAATGGTACAGGATCGGGATCAGCCAGTTTTCCTGGATCCATCCGGCAAGCCATGAAAACGGATCGATCATCTCCATCCCCCTGTCGTCATAGGCGACCTCGCATAGTCTGTTACAACAGACACAACAACTCCGTCCTTAAAACAGCAAGCCTGCCTGGCGCCGAATCCCGGCCGGCTCACGGGCGAAAGACGCGGTCCCGTTCCCTCGATAGTCCTTCCCGCGCGGTTCAGTCCGCACCGAAGACATCGCGTGTGAAAACCTTGCCATCGACATCGGCGAGGTCCCTGGTGCGGCGATTCGCCACGATCACGTCGCTCAGCGCCTTGAACTCTGCAAGATCGTGTACAACGCGCGAACCGAAAAAGCGGTCATCCTGCATACTGGGTTCGTAGACGATGACTTCGATCCCCTTGGCCTTGATGCGTTTCATGATCCCCTGGATCGAACTCTGCCGGAAATTGTCCGAGCCGGCCTTCATCACCAGCCGATAGATACCGACAATGGTGGGCTTCATCGCGATGATCCGCTCTGCGAGGAAGTCCTTGCGGGTACGGTTCGCATCGACCACCGCCGAGATCAGGTTCTGCGGGACCTGATCGTAATTGGCGAGAAGCTGCTTGGTATCCTTGGGCAGGCAGTAGCCGCCATAACCCAGGGAGGGATTGTTGTAATGCTGCCCGATCCGTGGATCGAGGCAGACACCGTCGATGATCTGGCGCGGGTCCAGGGCACGGGCGAGAGCATAGCTGTCGAGTTCGTTAAAGAAGGCCACGCGCAACGCGAGATAGGTATTCGCGAAGAGCTTGATGGCCTCGGCTTCGGAGGGGTCGGTCAGGAGGACGGGGATATCCTTCTCCACGGCTCCTTCGATCAGCAGATCCGCGAAGACGCGGGCGCGTTCGCTACGCTCGCCCACGATGATTCGCGAGGGATGCAGATTATCGTATAGCGCACGGCCTTCCCGCAGGAATTCGGGCGAAAAGATCACCTGGTCGGTCTCCATTCGCGCGCGAAGGCCCTCGATGAAGCCCACCGGGATCGTCGATTTGATGACGATCGTCGCGGATCTGTTCAGCGCGATGACATCCGAGACCACAGCCTCCACGGAGGACGTGTCGAAGTGGCTGGTCTCTATATCGTAATTCGTGGGGGTGGCGACGATGACGAAATCCGCATCGCGATACGCCGCGACCGGATCAGACGTCGCCTTCAGCGAAAGCCGTGCATTGGTGAGGAAATCCTCGATTTCCTTGTCGATGAGCGGCGAAATGCGCGCGTTCACCTTCTCGACGCGCGCGGAACTGATATCGACCGCCGTTACGTCATGGTGTTGCGCGAGGAGAATGGCGTTCGACAAACCGACATAGCCGAGACCCGCAACCGCTATTTTCATCAAGTCCTCAATTCATAGCAATCATGAGAATTGCCGGGGCAGACGAATCCTGTCTTTCGGCCATAGTACTCTTGCCGACGCGCCTCGGAATAGGGCTTTCGGTCGGTGATGCCCAGGCGCGGCTCATCGACCGGCATGACGGACGACCCGCGATGCCGATGTCCCGACGGGTCCATACCCTCAATAATTGAACTGATAGGACAGGCCGATGCTGCTGCCGGGATCATTCTCCGGGGTGGTAAAGCCGGTGACGTTGCCGCCGGTGCCCACGGTGGTGTTCAGCTTCAGGCGGCGTGTCAGGTCGACCTGGACCTGCGCCTGCGTGCCCGACCCGCTGGTGGCCTGTTTCGCACCGACATAAACGCCGCGCATCACATATTTGCCCGCCTCCACGCTGGTGCCGTTGCCCTTGCCGACGCCCGATCCGCCGGTCAGTTGCAGCCGGTCCAGCCCCAGCGTGCTGCGCACCTTGCCCAGCGGATCGAAGGCCGATCCGCCGGTCAGGGTCGCGACGGCCGCCGCCATCTCGGCCATCTGTGTGGTCGAAAGCGATTGCGCATCGGTGCCGAACAGCAGGATCGCCATGATCTGGTCCTGCGACAGCGGCGGCGTGGAGGAAAAACTGATCTTGGGCGCGCTGGCGTAGCCGCCGACGATCAGCTTCGCCGTGCCGGCGGCGGTCGCACGTTCGGCTTCGAAATCCAGCGTGGGGTCGATCGCCTGAGTCACGCCCGAACCGTTGAAGGCCACCCGGCCCTTCGTGAATTCCAGCGACACTCCGCCCAGGTTGAAACTGCCGCGCCGCATCGTAAACCCACCGGCGATGTCGGGGGCATCGGCCGTTCCGCCGACATGCAGCCGGCCGCTCATTTCGGCGTCCAGCCCATGCCCCCGTACGAACATCCGGCCCGGCGAGGATGCGGTGACATCGAGCCCGACCATGAACCTGTCGGCCTTCTCGGCATCGGATGGCGGCGGCTTGTCGCCGGGGCGGATCACATCCAGGGTCGCGATCGATGGCGGCAATGAACTGGGAATATTGATCTCGGCATGCGGGATGACGACCTGCCCCGCCACGTCGATACGGGAAGCCAGCGCGCCCTTGACGGTCATGTCCGCGTTGATTTGCGCCGTGACCAGATCGCTGGCCAGAGGGCGGGCGTTCTTCGCCGTGATCCGCAGATCGATGGGCAGGCCCGGCTGGAAGGCCCCCAGCGTTCCGCTGACACCGATACTGCCCGGCCCGGCCGTGGCCGACAGATTGTCGATCGTCAGCCGATCATCCTGCGCGATGATCGTTCCCTTCATGTTCGAAAGCTGGATTCCCTGAGCATAATCATGCACCTGACCGCCGGTCAGGGTCACGGTTCCCGACGCCTTCGGCGCCGACAGCGTACCGCGAAGGGCGATGGACAGGCGAGCGATCCCCTCGACCTGCCGCCCCTGCGCGCCGAGATAGGCATTGGCCGCTGAAAGATCGACATGGCCGTCGGCCTGCACCCCTATGGTGCCGGCCGAGCCGGTGGGCACCGTTCCCTTCACCGCAAGGTCGAGCAGAGATCCGGCATGCGCCGTGGCATCGACCCGTGCCTGAGCGCCCGACAATTGCGCCGTCGCGTCCAGGTTCAGCGGTGGCAGCGCGCCGCTGAAATCGCTGTGATAGGTCAGTCCCCGCGCCGTGACGCTGACCGTACCCTCGGGTCTGGCCGTTGTACCGCGCAGCTTGGCCCGGGCACTGATCGTCCCGTCTGCCCTGAGCGACGGCATGAAAGGTCGGGCGATGGCGGGCGTCAGATTATCAACCGTCGCCGTCAGGTCCAGTGCCGGTTTCACGGTACCCGCCACGTCGATGCGGGCCGGCACCACGCCGGGGGGCGCCAGCGTCAGGCGCAGGTGATCGACGCCGATCGCCTTGCCGAACCCGATCCGCGCCGGCGCCGTCAGCCGGACCGCCTCTCCCCTGGCATTGGCTTCCAGCGAGCGGATGGCGACCGACTGCGCCGGCGTATCCACGACCAGGGTGGTGGCCAGCGCCGCCGGAGCACCGGCCAGGGCCTGGAACGTCGCATTGGCGCCGATCGCCATTGCATCGCGCGGTCCGCGCGCCGTCAGCCGGACATCACCCGCCACATTGGGCGCCGATACCCCGTCCAGCCGCAATGTCATGTCGGTCAGCGTCGTTCCCAGCGGGTCGGTCACGGTTCCGGCCAGAGACAGGTTGCGCAGCCGCGCCTGCGCACTGGCCAGCGTGCCGTCGACCGCCACCGTCACGACCGGCGGCTTCGCGTTCGGTCCGTCGTCGGAGGCAGGATCGGATGTGCGGATCGACGCCTTCAGCGAGCCGGATACCGGCTGGCCCGCCAGACGCGACAGATCGGCCAGCCGGTCCATCTTTACGTCCAGCGTGCCGAGCGGCGTGACCCGATGCGGGTTCAGCACCAGATGCCCGCTGCCCGACAGGCTTTTCCAGTCCAGGCGCGCCAGGTCGATGGTTCGCCGCCCCTGCGGGTCCTGTTCCAGATCGGCGGCGATCGACAGCGGGGCGGCGTCCACGGTCCCCTTGGCCATGAGGGTGCCCTGCGGATGGGTGGGCAGATGATGAAAGACGGCGTCCAGCATGAGCGGTCCGGGCGGCATATCTTTCGTGCCCAGTTGCCCTTCGAGATGCGCGGTGGCCGAGAAGTCGGTCATCGGCCCGTTGATCGCCAGCGTCAGCCCCGCCTGCCCCCGCATGGCCGGTGACGCACGCTGCATATCGTCGATCGCCAGTTTCGCGGTCGCATCGATCGCGGCGCCGGTCTTTCCGCCCGTGACCGGGTCCGCCGCCGGAGCGGCCGACCGGCTGCCCGACACCGCCAGATGCACGGCCTGCCCGTCCAGCGCCAGCCGGTCGATCCGCAGAAGACCGGGATGGTCGCCCACCGCGCTCAGCATGGACGCGCGCAGAGAGAGTTTGCCATCGGCTCCGATCAGCGACACCGCCTGCCGAAGGCCCCCGGTAATCGCCAGCGGGCCATCCAGCGCCAGCGTCATCGCGTCGCCGGGCCGTACGGGCATCGCAAACGCGCCATGCAGGCCAAGGTGGCCCTCCAGATCGGTCCCGCCCGCACGCGCGAGGGGCGCCAGCGCCGGCACGTCGAGATCGAATGTTCCATGCGATGGCGTTGCCGTCATCACCTGCCCCGCCAGATGCAGCAGCGTGTGATCCAGTCGCACATCCAGCGGCCAACCCGCGTCGTCGGGATGCAGGGACAGATCCAGCGTCAGCGGCGCGGCGGCGAACAGGGCGGGATGACTGCCTGGGATCGACAGCGCGTTGACCGCGGCATGCAGGTGGGCATCCGACGGCTGGCCGCCGGTCGCCTCATGTCCCTCGAAATCGACCGCGATCCGGTCGGCTGTCACCCCTGCCGCCATCGGCTGGTCGAGCGTCAGATGGCCTTCGCCGACTGGATGATGCACATCGCCCGACAGGTGCGCATCCAGGGCGAGAGCCTGCCAGCCGATCCCGTCACGCACGGTCATACGAGGCGCACGCGCCGTGATGGAGAGTTTCGATTTTACATTTATAAAATCAATTATTCCATTGATATTGGAAGATATACTCCCAGATTTCAGCGTGAACGCCAGGGTGTTCGCGTTCCTCGGGCCATCGAGGTCGAGCGCCAGATGCAATGGATCAAGCGTTTCCAGGCCCGATGCGCTGGCGAAGCCGCCCGGCCCTTCGTCCGCCGTCAGATGCAGTCCGAGGCGCCCCGGCACGATCTGTGTCCGCAGGGCCAGGGTCCCGACGCGATCTAGACGCTTCAGGTTCAGGTCGATCGCGGCCGTGGGGAGCGTCGCCACGCTGAGCCCATCCAGCACCGGTGCGAGATGAGAAAGACGCGCATTGCCGTCGAGCGAGAATGCGGCATCGCTGCCCGCGATGGCGGCACCGACCTCGATCCGTCCGACATGGACGGCGCGCAGGTCGATCCCCAGGTCGAAACTGCTGCCATTGCTGCTCTCGGTGGACTTCGTACCGCTTTCCACCTGGAGGCGCGGAATGGCCAGCCGCGCAATAGACAGCCGATCGACACGCGCCTGTCGGGCCAGCAGATGGGTCGGCCGCCAGTCCAGTTCCAGCCCCTCGATCGAGAGCCACGTTCCCTGGCGATCGTTGAGGTTGATCCGGGCGATGCGCAGCGCGTCGGGGAAACGGCCCGAAATGCCGTCCAGCGTCACGGCACCGTCCGTCAGTTCGGCCGTCTGGCGGGCAATGGTATGGCGGCCCCAGCCCGTATTGGCCACGATCAGGATGGCCACCACGCCCAGCACGACGACCGCCAGCGGCACGCCGACCAGCAGGCCAAGGGTCCAGGCGACGATCCGGGGCCAGCGCCGCCCGCGCCCGGCGGAGGGGGGCGGAGTCTCCTGCATCATCAGAAGGTTTCCCCCAGACCGAGATAGAGTTCCCACGTATCGCCGCGCTTCGGTCGGTTGAGCGGCACGGCGATATCCACGCGTACCGGGCCGATGGGCGTATAGTACCGCACGCCGGCACCCGCCCCGACCCGCAGCGTGCCCTGAAACGGCCGGCTGCCGGTGCCGACCTGCCCCGCATCGGCAAACAGCGCCCCGCCGAAACTGCGGAAGAAGCGCTGGCGGAATTCCACCGATCCCGCATCCATCGAGGTGCCGCCGATGGCATATTTGCTGCCCGGGAATTGCGGCCCGACACCTTGGTAACGGAACCCGCGTACGGTGGCGCTGCCGCCGGCATACAGGCGCTGGTCGGGTGGGATATCGAAGGTCGAGGCCCCCTGCACGCTGCCAACGATCCCCCGCACCGCGATGATGCTGCGGCCGGGACGTGAAATGCCGAGATGCGTCAGGTCGAAATAGGTCGAGGCGTTCGCCTGCATGATGGTGAAGAACGATGTTCCATTGATCAGCGATGCCGATGGCGTCACGCTGGCGGCCAGCCGCACACCATGCGTGGCCGGGTCGATCGGGTTGCTCAGGCCGGTGCTGTCATAGGTCGCCCCCAGGGGGAGCGAGATGATCGTGTAATCGTTCACCAACCCCATCTGTTCGATCTGTTCCTGTTCCGCCTGCCCTTCGAACGAGACGGTCCAGCGCTGGCCCAATCTGCGCACCACGCCCGCCCGCACCAGCAGCGCCGTCTGCCGGTAGGAATAGAGAAGCTGGCGGATGCCCTCGACCCGCACGCTGAGATTCTGGTCTCGGGAGCCGAAATCCGGCTTCATCAGGTCGGCATAGACATCGTAGCCCAGCCCCTGCTGGGCCGATCCGCCCAGGCCCGTCACCAGTGCCGTCAGGCGCAGGCGCTCGGCATTGCCGAAGATGTTGCGATGCGTCCAGCTTACGCCGCCGCGTCCGCCCAGATCGGTGGAATAGCCGCCCTGCACGGCCACGGTCCGCACCTTGCCTTCCTTGAAATCCAGCGACAGCGGCATCTGGTTGCCTGCTGAAAGCGGCGGCGCATCATTGACCTGAACATCGGAAAACACCCCCAGCCCGGCCAGATCCTGCCGGGCGGCTTCGATCCGCGAGGGCTGGTACAGGTCGTTGGGATGCATGGTCATCCGCCGTGCGATATAGGCCGGATGCGTGCGTTTCATGCCGGAGAGGCCGATCGCGCCGATGGTCACCACCGGGCCGCTGCGCACCGTATATTCCACATCCAGCGTGTGGGTCTCCGGCCGCAGCCACGCTTTCGGCGGGGCAACCTGCGCCAGCGCGTGCCCCTCTTCCTTCATCTCCGTTTGCAGGCTCGCCGCCGCCGCCAGCACGTCGGAAGCGATGGCCGGCTGGCCGGACTTCACTCCCAGGGCCTTGGTCTCGAGCGGGTTCAGGACCACCGGTCCGGTTCCGTCGCCGGATGCACGCACCAGCGTCACGCGGCCGAGGCGGAATATCTCGCCCCTGGTCGGGGTAATCGTCACCTGCACGGCCTGCCCCTTGGGGATCGCCTGCAGCCATTCCGGTAGTTGCGGATCGGTTCCGTCCATCGGGGCAGCGGTCGCCGCGTTCTTGTCGCCACGCGACCTTACGGTGATTTTGATCGCCGGGGCGTAGTAGCCGTAGCTTTCCAGCGCGGTGCGCAGCCGGCCGTAATCGTTGCGGATCCGGCCGGCCAGGGCGAACGGGCTGACGGCATGGGTCTTCTGAAGAGACACCAGACTGGATGACGCGCTGATCGCGGCATCCAGTTCCGCTTCACCCGTTGGCGTGATGGTGGTGGTGTAGGTCTGCGGGTCGGCGCCGAGAACGGTGTCGGTCGGCCAGCACAATGCAATCGCGAGCATACCCCCGGCAACGGCGAAGCCGCTCCGCCGCGTGGGGGCGCCATTCCATGCGGTCCAGCCCTGATGCTCCGGCCGATCCGCTCTCTTCGCTCTTCGCCGTGCAATCACCCGACGTCGCCGCACCGCTGCCAATGTATCCCTGTCCCGTTCCTGTACTGCATCCCATCCAACGGTCCGGCTGCTCCATCGTTCACACGCCGCATCGCCCCGAGCGGCACGTCTAACCCATTTATAAGGCGATCGTTTGACGAGACGATAAAAAACAATGTCAGGCCGCCCGCGCAGCCCGCACAAAGCGTTTTGTCCGGGAATCGGAAACTTGCCTTGACAAAAGGCCCCATATTTTTACCTGATTGCACAGGTAACGACGCCGCCGCGTCCCGCCCCGCGTGAGGGAGGTTTGCCGCACGATGACGCTGTCACGCCCCGAGTGCTCCGGCTCGTGCCCTTGACCGGGCGCCCCGCGCATATGATGTGTTCCCGCGACCGCGCGGGATGGTCCGGCGGCGCGCCCAGGAAGTTTCAATCGTGACCCAGCATTCTGTCTGCCCCCCCACGGAGTCCGACCGGGAGGTAAAGGGCCTCCATGTCATCACGTGGGGTTGCCAGATGAATGTGTATGACAGCGCGCGCATGACCGACGTACTGCGTCCGCTGGGATACCAGGCGGTCGATGCGCCCGACGCCGCCGACATGGTGATCCTGAACACCTGCCATATCCGTGATCGGGCGGCGGAAAAGGTCTTCTCCGAACTCGGCCGCCTGCGCCTGGTCAAGGAGACCCGTGCCGCCGAAGGACAGCGCACCATCCTGGCCGTCGCCGGGTGCGTGGCCCAGGCCGAAGGCGCTGAAATCCTCGCCCGCGCGCCCTACGTCGATATCGTGCTCGGCCCGCAGACATACCACCGGCTGCCGGAGATGGTCGCACGGGCGGCACGGGCGGCCGGTGCCGTCATCGACACCGATTTCCCGGCCGAGCAGAAATTCGATTTCCTGCCCGATGCCCAGGCCCCGCAGACGCCGGGCGGCCTGACGGCCTTCCTGACCATCCAGGAAGGGTGCGACAAATTCTGCTCGTTCTGCGTCGTGCCCTATACGCGCGGAGCCGAATCCAGCCGCCCGGTCGAGTCCGTGCTGCGCGAGGCCCGCCGCCTGGTCGAAACGGGCGCGCGCGAGATCACGCTGCTGGGCCAGAACGTCAACGGCTATCACGGCGAAGGGCCGGATGGCCGGGTCTGGGGGCTGGCGGGCCTGGCCGAAGCCCTGGCGGCGATTCCTGGGTTGGCGCGCATCCGTTATACCACGTCGCATCCCCGCGACATGGACGACGCGCTGATCGCCGCCCATCGCGACCTGCCGGCGCTGATGCCGTTCCTGCACCTGCCGGTGCAGTCGGGGTCGGACCGGATCCTGGCCGCGATGAACCGGGGGCATACCGCCGCAGACTATCGCGACATCGTCCTGCGCCTGCGTGATGCGCGGCCGGACATCGCCCTGTCGTCGGATTTCATCGTCGGTCATCCCGGTGAGAGCGATGCGGATTTCGAGGCGACGATGCAGTTGATCCGCGATGTCGGGTTCGCGCAGGCGTTCTCGTTCAAATATTCCCCCCGTCCGGGCACCCCGGCCGCCGGCGCGCCGCTCCAGGTGCCCGAGGACGTGAAGGACGCACGGCTTCAGGCTTTGCAGGCCCTGCTGCGCACGCAGCAGGATGCCTTCAATGACGGGACGGTGGGGCGCGTGGTTCCGGTGCTGTTTACCGGCCACGGGCGCAAGCCGGGACAGTTGTCCGGCCGGTCGCCCTATCTGCAAGCCGTGCATGTGGATGGGCCCGATGCGCTGATCGGGCATATCGCACAGGTCGAAATCCGGGAGCGATACACCAACTCACTGAGTGGAACCCTCATACAGGAGAGAGCCTTCGCTTGAGAGAACAGACGGTATCAGCGATTCTGCCCGGCCGGCGCCCCGCCCGGACGCGCGATCATCAAGCCCCGTCCGACATCGCCGCGATGCGGACGGTCACGCTGCAATTCGACGACAATGCCCTGCTGGCACAGCTCGTCGGTGATCATGACCGTCACCTGCTTCATCTCGAACGTGGATTCGGTATCCGCCTGTCCTGCCGGGGCAACCGTATCGCCCTCAATGGCAGCCCCGACCGCGTGGAAATCGCCCAGGCGGCCCTGGCCAGCCTCTATCAGCGCCTGCAAGGGGGCGGGGGCGAACTGGACAGCGCCGATATCGACGCGGCGATCCGCATGGCCGCCGCCCACCACACCATGCCGCGCCCGGCAGCCGAAGGACGGACCAGGATGACCCAAGCCACCGCGCCCCACGGCACAACGAAATCTCTGTCCGAGGCGCCGCGCGTACCGCTGGCGGAACTGCCGGCCATCCGCACCAAGCGGGGGGCCATCGCCCCCCGTTCGGCGGGCCAGGCGAGCTATATGGAAATGCTGGCACAGACCGAAATGGTCTTCGGCATCGGGCCTGCCGGCACCGGCAAGACTTATCTGGCGGTCGCGCAGGCCGTGGCGATGCTCCAGGCCGGCCAGGTCGACCGGATCGTGCTTTCGCGCCCGGCCGTCGAGGCGGGCGAGCGGCTGGGCTTCCTGCCCGGCGACCTCAAGGAGAAGATCGACCCCTATCTGCGCCCGCTCTACGACGCGCTGCACGACATGATGCCCGGCGACCAGGTGGTGCGCCGCATGGGCACGGGCGAGATCGAGGTCGCGCCGCTGGCCTTCATGCGCGGCCGCACGCTGGCGCACAGCTTCGTCATCCTCGACGAGGCGCAGAACACCACCGCCGCGCAGATGAAGATGTTCCTGACCCGCATGGGCAGCGGCACCCGCATGGTGGTGACCGGCGACCTGAGTCAGGTCGACCTGCCCAATGGCGTGACATCTGGTCTGCGTGACGCGGTGGACACGCTGGAAGGATTGCCGGGAATCGGTATCATGCGTTTCGAGTCCCACGACGTGGTGCGACACCCGCTGGTCGCGCGCATCGTGGACGCCTATGATCAGCGAGCGGCGGCCGAACGGGACATGTCCCGCAGCAGGGCGCGCCGGGAGAACAATGGAACCGCGAAGTAGCAAACGCCCCGCCGAAACGGACGGGGACGTTATAAGACCGCCGGCGGCCGAAATGGCCCCCCGCCCACACTACCCCCAGGCGCAGGGCCCCCCCGAATTGCCACGGAAAGTAGCCGCTGCGCGCTGG
>NZ_JBDNXE010000098.1:1894-15844 GCF_047721585.1 Gluconacetobacter sp. | reverse complement strand
CCCATGACCTCCGCTCCCCCCTCCTCTTCGACCCCCCCCGCCGGCGCCACCTACCGCGACGCAGGCGTGGACATCGAAGCCGGCGACGCGCTGGTCGATGCCATCAAGCCGGCGGCGAAGGCGACGGACCGTCCCGGCACCATGGGCGGCCTGGGCGGATTCGGGGCGCTGTTCGACCTCAAGGCAGCCGGTTTCACCGATCCGGTCCTCGTGTCCTGCACCGACGGCGTCGGCACCAAGCTGATGATTGCCATCGAAAGCGGCCTGCACGAAACCGTCGGCATCGACCTGGTGGCGATGTGCGTGAACGATCTGGTGGTGCAGGGCGCGGAGCCCCTGTTTTTCCTGGATTATTTCGCCACCGGCCGCCTGGCGGTCGAAGACGCGGCCAAGGTGGTGCGCGGCATCGCCCAGGGCTGCGCCGAGTCGGGCTGCGCGCTGGTCGGCGGCGAGACCGCCGAGATGCCGGGCATGTACGCGCCCGGCCATTATGACCTCGCCGGCTTCTCCGTCGGCGCCGCCGAACGCGCGGCGCTGCTGCCCAACGCCATCGCCGCCGGCGACACGCTGATCGGGCTTTCGGCCAGCGGCGTGCATTCCAACGGCTTCTCGCTGGTCCGCGCCATCGTCACCCGCAGCGGCCTGGCATGGAACGCTCCCTGTCCCTTCGCCGAGGGCCAGACCCTGGCCCAGGCGCTGATGGCACCCACGCGCCTCTACGTGAAGCAGGTGCTGGACCTGCACCGGCAGGGCCTGATCCAGGGCGCCGCGCACATCACCGGCGGCGGCCTGCCCGGCAACCTGCCGCGCGTGCTGCCGGCCGGCCTGACGGCGGTGATCGACGGCACGTCGTGGCAGATCCCCCCGGTCTTCCGCTGGCTGGCCCGGACCGGCCAGGTCGATGCCGACGAGATGCTCAAAGTGTTCAATTGCGGCATCGGCATGGTGCTGGTCGCCCGCGACGCCGAGGCCGCCCTGGCCGCCCTGCGCGCGGCGGGCGAATCCCCGGTCGTGATCGGAACGCTCGAAGCTTCGGCCCCCGACGCCCCCGCCGGCCTGCGCTTCACCACCCGCCCCGACTTCACGGGCTGATCTGCCCGTGAGCGCCTTTCCGCCGGACGATCGCTGCCCGATCGCCATCCTGATCAGCGGGCGCGGCAGCAACATGCGCGCGCTGATCGACGCCTGCGCCGCGCCGGATTTCCCGGCCCGCATCGTCATGGTCCTCAGCAACCGGCCGGACGCGCCGGGCCTGGATGTCGCCCGCGCGGCGGGCCTGCGCGCCGAAGCCATCGACCACCGCCCCTTCGGCAAGGACCGCGCGGCGCATGAGCGCGCGGTAGACGCCCTGCTGCGCGAGGCCGGGGTGCAACTGGTGTGCCTCGCCGGCTACATGCGCCTGCTCACGCCGTTCCTGACCGAAGCCTGGGCCGGGCGGATGCTCAACATCCACCCCAGCCTGCTCCCCGCCTTCCCCGGCCTGCACACGCACGAGCGCGCGCTGCAAGCGGGCGTAAAGCTGCATGGCTGCACGGTCCATCTGGTCACGGAGGTGATGGATGACGGCCCGATCCTGGGCCAGGCGGCGGTGCCGGTCCATCCGGGCGACACGCCCGACGCCCTCGCCGCGCGCGTGCTGAAACAGGAACATCGCCTGTATCCAGCCGCCCTCCTCAACCTCCTGCGGCCCGAAACGGCATCATCCGGACATCGCGAGGCCGCGCTGCTGGTCGTCTGACCAGCAGCGGATCAGCCGCCCGGAAATCGCGTCAGGCGGCATGCTCCGGCCCGGCGCCGTCCGCGCCGGCCACGCGAACGGTATTCCGGCCGGCCCTCTTGGCGGCATAGAGGGCAACGTCCGCCTTCGCCATGAACTGGCGCCAGGTCAGACCTTTCCCCGCGGCAAGGCCGAAACTCGCGGTAACGGCAATCCGTCCCGCATCGGCATTCCTCACGTCCAGGTCCCCGACCGCCTGATGCAGGCGATGCGCCAGAGACAGGGCGTCGATCAGATGGCGGGTCCGGACGAGAACGGCGAACTCCTCCCCTCCCACCCGCGCCGCCAGGTCGCCGGGCCGGATCTGCGCACGCAATGCCCCGGCCACCGCCACCAGAACCCGGTCCCCCTCGCCATGGCCGTATCGATCGTTGATGGCTTTGAAATGATCGATATCCAACAGAATGAGAAAGACCTGTTTTTCGGGCGTTTCCGCTTCCATCAGCGGTTCTGCAAGCGTCTCAAGAGCCCGCCGGTTGAGCAGTTGGGTCAGTTCGTCGGTTTCGGCCAGATGCTTCAGGTGCCGGGTCTGTACGGCCCGTTCCTGCAACTTGTCGCGCAGAATCGCGAGCGCCTCGAACAGCGGCTGCAACTCCCTGCCGCCGTGGTGGCGGAACGGCAGGGTGACGGGCCGGTCATGCACCAGCCCCACAACGGCTTCGCTGGCTTGCAGCAGGGGACGCAGCACACGCATGTGGACCAGCAGCACCATGCCGGCAATCAGCCCGACAACCGCCAGCATCACGGCGCTCACAACCCAAAGCAGTTCGCATGCATGTCGCTCCCGTTGCCGGTAATGGGAAAGCAGACCGTCCAGAAAGCTGTTCCGCCAGATTTCCAGCGGCGCCAGCGTCCGGACATACCGGTCGTTAAACGTCTCGATGCTCTCCGTATACCGCTCGGCGTGCGTTCCCTCCTCGATCACGCGCGCCACCAACGGCTGTCCGTCGCCAAAGAATGCCGCCTCCGCGTTGGCCCGCAGGGCAAAAAGGCCCGATCCGCGATCCGTCAGATTGGCGCCCAGATCAAGCAACTCCCATTGTATGGCCATGCGCCCCGCCAACCGGTCGCGGGCAGAGATATCGCGCTCCGAGACCGCCTCATGGGTAATCAGCGCGGGCACGACGACCGAGCCGAGCCGCCCGCCGTCATCGCGCAAAGTACAGAGAATCAGCGCGAACTGAACGGGTGCGGCCAACCCGGAATCGGTCCGCATGAGCAATGCGGCTTCCGCCGTGATCACGGCGCGATAGCCATCATAGGCCGCGAACTGTGCCTCGATCGCCTGTTGAATAGCCTCACGCCGGGGCACCGGCTGCGCGGCGGCCTGATCGACCAATGCCCGTGCCCGACCCAGCAGCGTTGCCGTCTCCTGAAGCGGCTTGGCCGGCACGATTCCCGCCTCCCGCGCCAGAGCCCGATCGGTCCTCGCTCGCGCGGCCTGCAATCGGCTGCGCAACAGGGCTGTCTCCCCACCCATCACTATATTGGATGGCGCACGCTCGGCACTGATGTCATTGGCCGTCTCCAGCACCTGCCGAAACCTCTCCACCCCCGCAGCATCGTGCCGGGCACTCAGAAAGGTCTGGAAGAAGGCATGTGCCAGAAGCAGTCCGGTCACGGTGGTGAACAGCAGCACGGCACACGCGGCGCTGATCCACAAACGCCTGCCGATCCAGAACCGGCGCGGCGGTAGGTATTCGCTATCGGAGATCATGACAAAAAACGCCGGTTCGGCACCAACCGTCGTCAATACAACATCAGGTCAGTTGCAGGAGACGTTCAATCGGCCTTCAAAATCGCAAAAGTCCGAACCTGACAGACCTTTCCATTCGAGCTTCTCAGCGCCCATCCTGAACACTTCGAACGATCAGCCAATCTACCGACAAAAAAATCCCAATAAAAATCACAAAATAATACAGACTCTTCAAACGAATACGGACGAAACACGCAAACGGTCCCCGAAACATCTTCCCAGTTTCATCAACCGGAAAAAGACCGGCCCGTTCCCGAACAGGAACCGCCTCCCCTGCTCCCGAAATCCGGAAGCAGGGGCAGCCGGCACCGTCACATGCCGATCAGGGCAGGATTTCGGTCTGCGCGAAGAAGAACGCGATCTCATTGTTCGCGTTTTCCAGGCTGTCCGAACCATGGACCGAGTTCGCTTCGATGCTCTCGGCGAATTCGGCGCGCACGGTGCCGGGGGCGGCCTTCTTCGGGTCGGTGGCGCCCATGACGTCACGATGCTTCAGGACGGCGTTCTCGCCTTCCAGAACCTGCACCACGACCGGGCCGGAGATCATGAACGACACCAGGTCGTTGTAGAACGGACGCTCCTTGTGGACGGCATAGAACGCGCCGGCGACCGCTTCGGTCAGTTGCACGCGCTTCTGCGCCACGATCCGCAGGCCGGCATCTTCGAATACGGCATTGATCTTGCCGGTCAGGTTGCGCCGGGTCGCGTCCGGCTTGATGATCGAGAGGGTACGTTCGGTCGCCATGATATGGCTCCTTTTTTATGGTCGCGTTGCATGACCGGGACCTCCTGCCCATCCGGACCGGCGCCCCTTACGCGCGCCATCTAGAGCATATTGGGCAGGACTGGTAGGTACAGCGTCACGAATCCTGCCCGACCAGCCGGGCACGCCGCCACATTTCCGGAGCCCGCCCCCGTGAGTCTGCTCGTCATCTCCGACCTGACCCTCCGCATCGCGGGGCGCACCCTGCTGGACGGAGCGTCTCTCAGCGTCGATCCGGGGCGCAAGATCGGCCTGGTCGGGCGCAATGGTGCCGGCAAATCCACCCTGCTGGCCGCCATCGCCGGCGACATCGCGCCCGATGGCGGCACCATCACCCTCTCCTCCCGCGCCCGCATGGCCCGCATCCGGCAGGAGGCCCCTTCGGGCGACGCCAACCTGCTCGATACCGTGCTCGCCGGCGATCTCGAACGCACGGCCCTGCTGGCCGAGTCCGAACACACGGCCGATCCGGCGCGCCTGGCCGACATTCACGAGCGCCTGCGGGCCATCGGCGCCGACAGCGCCCCCTCCCGCGCCGCCACCATCCTCTCGGGGCTGGGTTTCGACGCCGCCGCCCAGGCCCGCCCGGTCTCGGATTTCTCCGGCGGCTGGCGGATGCGCGTGGCGCTGGCCACCGCGCTGTTCCTCAACCCGGACCTGCTGCTGCTCGACGAACCGACCAACCATCTCGACCTGGAAGCCACGATCTGGCTGGAAAGCTGGCTGGCCCGCTTCTCCGGCGCCGCATTGATCGTCAGCCACGATCGCGGCCTGCTCGACCGCTCGGTGGACGCCATCGCCCATCTCGACCAGCGCCGCCTGTCGCTGACCCCCGGCGGCTATGACGAATTCGTCCGCATCCGCACCGAGCAGGCCCTCCAGCAGGCCCGCGCCGCCGAGCGCATCGCCGCCCAGCGCGCGCATATGCAATCCTTCGTCGATCGCTTCCGCGCCAAGGCCACCAAGGCCCGACAGGCCCAGGCCCGCGTCAAGGCACTGGAAAAACTGCCGGTGATCGAAGCGGTGATCGAGGACACCCCCACCCGCTTCGCCTTCCCCGCACCCACGCCCCTGCCGCCGCCGATGCTGACGCTGGACCGCGTATCGGTCGGCTATGACGGCCGGCCGATCCTCTCCAACCTGTCCCTGCGGCTGGACATGGAAGACCGGGTCGCGCTGCTGGGCGCGAACGGCAACGGCAAATCGACCTTCGCCAAGCTGATCGCCGGCCGCCTGGCTCCGCTCTCGGGCACGGCCAACCACAATCCGCGCCTGCGGGTCGGCTATTTCGCCCAGCATCAGGCCGAGGAACTGGTGCCGGACGAAACGCCGGTCGCCCACATGGCCCGCGCCATGCCCAAGGCGCCCCCCACGGCCGTGCGCGCCCAGCTCGCCCGCTTCGGGCTGGATGCCGACCGCGCGGACACGGTCACGCGCGACCTCTCGGGCGGCGAGAAAGCACGCCTGCTGCTGGCGCTGGCCACCCGCGACGCCCCGCATCTGCTGATCCTGGACGAACCGACCAACCATCTGGACCTCGACGCGCGCGAGGCGCTGATCCGCGCCCTGGCCGAGTTCGAAGGCGCGGTGCTGCTGATCAGCCACGATCCGCATCTGGTCGAACTGGTCGCCGACCGGCTGTGGCTGGTCGGCGACGGCACGGTGCGCCCCTTCGACGGCGACATGGCCGACTATCGCGTCTGGCTGTCCGAGCGCGCCCGCGCCGCCAGCCGCCCGGCAACACCCGCGGCCGCCCCCAGGCGCGAGGACCGGCGCGACCGCGTCGAAGCCCGCAAGGCCGTGGCCCCCCTGCGCAGGAAGGCACGCGACGCCGAAGCCCGCATCGGCAAACTGACGGCGGAACGCGCCCGGCTGGAAACCCGCCTGGCCGACCCGGCCCTCTACGCCACCGGCAGCGCGGAAGATGTCACGGCCATCAACACCCGCCTCGCCGCGATCGGCCGCGAAGAGGCAGCGGCCGAGGAAGAATGGCTGCTGGCCGAAGCGGCGATCGAGGAAGCCTCGGCCCAGGAATGACCGCACCACAGGGCAGCCCCGCTCACCGGCCCGACCCGCCATCCGGTATCCTTTCGTTCATCAGGGCGTTGTCAGGATAGCATTCCGCCTCGCCCCGCCTCGACGACATCGACGAAGGCAGGCGGATATGCGAACCCTTCACGGGTGCCAGCCCCTGAAATCCCTCGGGTGCCGGGTCTGTCGCCAGAGCTGTCTGAATCAATGATGCGTGGCCTGTCCCAGGCCACCAGCCGACCACAAAGCGGAAACGCCATGCCCCCCATCGCCGTGACCGAGTCCCAACCCGCTACTTCCGAGGAAAAGCGGGAATCCCAGCACGACACATCCTCCACCGATCCCCGCGCCGTGCAGTTGGCCAAAATCCATACCCTGCTCCAGAGAACGATCCTGCTGACCGCCGTGATCCTGTCGATCTGGCTGCTCGGCCCCGTGCTGATGGTCGTCTTCGCCGCAACGCTGCTCGCGGTCATCCTGCATAATCTGGCAACGCTGGCCCAACGCCGGATCAAGCTCCCCTACTGGCTGGCCCTGTCCCTGGTCGTCGTCATCCTGCTGACCGCATTCGGCGGCCTGATCTGGAGCAGCGGCCCCACCATCGCCGAGCAGGCCACACGCCTGCGCGTGGCGCTGACCACGCAGGCCTATGCCGTGCGGACGCAACTGGGCACCAGCGAGTTCGGGCGCACGCTGCTGGACCATCTGCCGCAGGCGCTGGGCGGCAACCAGACCGGCGGAGGCACCGACGGCATGGGCTCGCGCATCGCCGGGTCCATGACCGGCGTCCTGTCCTCGGCCTTCGGCGCGGTCGGCACGCTGGCCGTCATCCTCATCGCCGGGCTCTATTTCGCGCTGTCGCCCACCCTCTACGTCAACGGCCTGCTGCGCCTGTTCCCCATCGCCCACCGTCCCACCGCCCGCGAACTCCTGCTGGTGGCGGGCCGCACCCTGTGGGCCTGGACCGCCGGGCAGGCGCTGGACATGTTCGTCGTCGGCGTGCTGTCCGCACTCGGCCTGTGGTTCATCGGCGTGCCGCTGGCCCTGGCACTGGGCGTCGTGGCCGGCCTGGCGAACTTCATCCCCTATATCGGCGCCTTCATCGGCGCGATCCCCGCCATCCTGCTCGGCCTGTCGGTCGGCACGCGCGAGGGGCTGATGGTGCTGACGCTCTATACCGCCATCCAGTTCTTCGAGGGCAACGTCATGGCGCCGCTGATCCAGCGCCACGCGGTGCAGATGCCGCCGGGCGTCACCATCCTGTCGCAGACCGTGTTCGGCACCATCCTGGGGCTCCCCGGCCTGATCCTGGCCTCACCGCTCACCGCCGCCCTGCTGGCGGTGATGGACCGCGCCAGCCCGCCACTCAAGGACTCCGACCGGGTCTGAAAGCCCGACGGAGCGTGTGGTCCGGCTCACCGGCCCGCACGCTCCGTCAGGCGCCGCGCGGCGGCCGGCCCGTCACGGCTGGCCGCTCACGGGGCGGAGACAGGGGGAGCGGAGTCAGGGGGGCGGACATAGGGGCGGATATCCACGCCCCGCATGCCGGCATGTCCCGCCGCCGCCAGCCCTTCGGCGCTGTCCTCCAGCACCAGGCAGCATTCGGGCGCGGCGCCCAGCCGGCGCGCGGCCTCCAGAAACAGGTCCGGCGCCGGCTTCGCCCGCGCCACATCGTCGATCGTCACTACCGTATCGAACAGGTCCAGCAGTCCGGTATGGGTCAGAGACGCCAGAACGATCTCCCGCGAGCCGCTGGAGGCCACGGCCATCGGCAACGTGCCGCGATACCGGCGGGCCAGGTCCGCCACCACCGCGATTTCCCGCAGATCGGTCATGGCCGCCAGCACGTTCCGCCGGGCGGCCCGCAGAATGGCCGGGCGATCGAGCGGCCGCCCCAGTTCCGTTTCCATCAGGTCCAGCACCATCTGTTCCGACAGGCCGCCCCGGCCGTGGAACCATTCCGGCGCCACCTCATGCGCGGCCTCCGTCTGCAACGCCGCCAGCCACCCGCGCAGATAGAGCGGCAGCGTATCGACCAGCGTGCCGTCGCAATCGAAGATCAGCGCCGCCGTCCGCGCCGGAACGGCGATCACGGAAAAGCGGTCCGCTCGTACGGATGCTGGTCCACAAGCTGGCGCAGCGCCGCGAAATCGGCTTCGGAAAACTGATGCACGCGGATCACCGCCCCCGGCCGATCCTCAAGGAACACGGTATTGTTCCAGTCGGCGGCGCTGATGCCGGTCCACAGCGTCATGCTGTAGGGCACGGGCTTGCCGTCCGCCCCGACCGGCCGGTTGGCCGTCAGGGTAATGGTGGCATCACCCGACGAGGGCGGCGTCTGCCCCAGCGGCCCCCAGACAGTGCGATGATGCTGCAACCAGTCGTTGAGCGTATGGATCTCCGCCGCCGACAGCGCGCGCTGCCGGCGCATCGGCCCCACGCTGATCACGCCACTCGTCATCTCGGGAATGGTCAGGGGCTTGAAATTCGGCATCGCGAAGGACCACAGCACGGCCGAAGTCCCGACCGTGACCGTCAGGAAGCCCAGAAGCAGCGCTGTTTCCCGTCTCATACCTGTTGTCTTTCTCGTTTAACCGCGAACGGCCGCGATAACCCGCGCGACCTCCGCATCCGTCAGTTCGGGGTGGATGGGCAGCGCAAGAATACGGCAAGCCAGTTCTTCGGCAACAGGCAACGGCGTTCCGTCATGCGAGCCCTGATATGCGGGCTGAAGATGGAGCGGCCGCGGATAATAGATCGCCGAGGGCACGCCCCGAGCCTTCAACCGGTCCTGCAAGGCCGCGCGCGCGGCTTCATTTTCGGTCAATACGGCATAAACCGCCCACGCGCTCTGCGCATGCAGCACCCGCGCCGGCGTCACGACATGCCCTTCCAGCCCGGCGTCATAGGCATCCGCAATGGCGTCGCGCCGCGCGAGTTCGGCATCGAACCCTTCCAGCTTCGCCAGCAGCACCGCCGCCTGAAGCGTATCGAGCCGCCCGTTCATGCCGATACGCAGCACCTCGTACCGCGTCGTGCCTTCGCCATGGGTGCGCAGCGAGCGATACAGCTCCGCCCGCTCCGGGTCGTCGGTCAGGATCGCACCGCCATCGCCATACCCGCCCAGTGGCTTGGAGGGGAAGAAGGACAGGGTGGTGGCGGTCGCCTCGCATCCCAGCTTGCGGCCCGCCAGTGCGCCGCCGAACGACTGGGCGCAATCATCCATCAGGAACAGCCCTTCCCGCTCCGCGATCGCGCGCAGTTCGGGCCACGGCGCCGGCTGGCCGAACAGATCGACCCCCACGATCGCACGCGGGCGCAGCCGCCCGTCGGCCCGCACCTGGGCAATCCGCCGTTCCAGGCTGGCCGGGTCGATCTGGAAGGTCCGGGGGTCGACATCGACGAAAACCGGCGTCGCCTTCAGCAGCAGCGGCACTTCGGCCGTCGCCGTATAGGTAAAGGCCGGCAGGAAAACGGCATCCCCCGCCCCGATTCCCTCGGCCATCATCACGATCTGGATCGCATCGGTGCCCGAGGACACGCCGACACACTGGTCCGCCCCGGCATAGGCCGCCAGCGCCTGCTCCAGTTCCGCCACCTCGGGGCCCATCACGAACCGGCAATGCGCCATCACGGTATCGACCCGCCGCCGGATCGCATCGCCCAGCCGCGCCTGCTGCGCCGGCAGGTCGAGAAACGCGATGGGCGGAAGGCTGTCGGGCAGCGGAGCAGTCATGAATGCATCGTCCTTTCGGCGTCGGTCGGTTCCGCCATCGTATCGTGCGGATCGCCGGTCGGGTTATGGGCGAATTCGGGAACGAGACCCCTGATCAGCGCAAGGACGGCCGGCGCGTCCCCCCTATGGCAGGCATCGGCCAGCCGGTCGATCACCAGCCCCACCGCGCAGCTGTCCACGATACGCGGCGTCGCCATGCGCAGGCCGGGGTGGTCGGTCGCCACCGGCGCCTCGCGCCCGTGGAACAGTTCCTCGAACAGCTTTTCGCCGGGCCGCAGGCCGGTGAAACGGATCGGCACGTCCACCTGCGGGCGCAGCCCCGCCAGCCGGATCATCTGCCGCGCCAGATCGACGATCTTCACCGGCTTGCCCATGTCCAGCACGAAAATCCCGCCATTGCGCAGCAGCGTATCCGTCCCACTTCCCGCCTGGTCGCGGATCGTCCCGCGCACGCTGGCCTGCAGGACCAGCCCCACCGCTTCCGAGACCGTCATGAAATAACGCTGCATGTCGGGGTGGGTCACGGTCAGCGGCCCGCCCCGCTCCAACTGGCGGCGAAACAGCGGCACGACCGATCCGGTCGATCCCAGCACATTGCCAAACCGCACGGTCACGCAGCGCATGGCCTCGCCGCCGCGGCTCCGGGCGGCGACATCCAGCGCCTGACAGTACATTTCGGCCGCGCGCTTGGAGGCCCCCATCAGGCTGGACGGATTCACCGCCTTGTCGGTCGAAACCATGACCAGCGCCAGCGCCCCGTTGCGCGCCGCCGCATCGGCCACCACGCGGGTGCCGATCACGTTGGTCAGCACCCCCTCGCACGGGTTCGCCTCGACCATCGGCACATGCTTCAGGGCAGCGGCATGAAAGACCAGTTCGGGGCGATAAAGGGCGCAGATCTCCTCCATCCGGTCTCGATCGCGAACATCGGCCAGTATCGCCTCGCGTCGGATATCCGGCGCGCGTTCGGACAATTCAAGGTCGATCTGCCACAGCGCGAACTCCCCATGGTCCAGCAGCAGCAGGCGCCCCGGCGCATATCCCGCGATCTGCCGCGCCAGTTCCGAGCCGATCGAGCCCCCCGCCCCGGTCACCAGAACCGTGCGGCCACCCAGCAGCGCCGCCATCCCCTCCCGGTCCAGATCGACCAGCGGCCGGTTCAGCAGTTCCTCGATCGCGATCGGCCGCAGTTCCAGCCGGGCGGCGGGGGTCAGGTCGGTCAGGTCCGGCGCCCGCTGGACGGACAGGCCGCGCTGCTCGGCCGATGTCAGCACCCGCGCCAGTTCCTCGCCCCGGAAGTCGGCATCGGTCACGATCAGCAGGTCCGGCCACCCGCTCCCGCCGCGCGCCCGGTCCAGGATCTCGTCCATCGTCCGCACATGGCCCAGAATCGGCACACCGTGGATTCGGCGCCCCGTCTGCCGCCGCCCCCCGGTCATGATGCCCGCGACCCGAAACGCCGGATGCGCCGCGCGCTCGATGGCGCGGATGAACAGGTCGGCGGACTGATCGGACCCGATCAGCACCACCTGCGCGGACGGATAGCGCCGCGTGGAATGCCGGCAGGACAGGCGATAGACCACCCGCACGCCCCCCAGCAGCACCAGCAGCACCAGCGCATGGATAAAGGGAAAAGCCGGCGTCGGGATCGGAAAGCCGGTAACATACAGACCCAGCGAGAACAGCATGGCGCTCGCCGCCGAGGCCCCGGCGATTCCCAGCAGGTCATCCACCCCGGAAAAGCGCCAATATTGCTGCTGGACGCGAAACGGCAGACTGCTGATCACCAGCGTGATCGCCCCGCCCGCAATGAACCACAGCGGATGCAGCAGCCCGCCGCCTGGGTCGGCCAGCCAGCGGGCAAGCGGGGCCGAGAGCGCGGCAAGCCCCCCATCCAGCATCACGTTGACGGCGATTCGGTTGACCGGGCGCCCCCCGGCGTCGGGCTCGCCGGGGTCGTCACCGGGGTCAGGGCGTTGCGAAGCCATTGTGCCGATCATATAGCCCAGCCCATTCCATGCTAGAAGAAGCCATGACGACAAAACAGCACGGCAGGCGGTCGTGATCGCCTCCCCCCCGCCCCTGGCCTTCCCGTTCCTGCTGTTCGCCACCTGGATCACCGCCGCCCTGACCGTGGCGGCGACGATCCGCCTGGGCGTCATGGACCATCCGGGGCATCGCAGTTCGCACACGCTTCCCACGCCCAAGGGCGGCGGCATCGGCATCGTGGCGGCGTTCGTGCTGGCGGTCCCGGCCGGGCGCATGCTGCACGGCCTGCCGCCGCTGGACCTGCCCCTCGCCGGCCTGCTGGCCGCGACGGCCCTGCTGGCCGCGATCTCCTGGCTGGACGATGTCTATCAATGGTCCCCCCTGCTGAAGCTGGGGGCACAGGTCGCGGCATCGGTCCTGGTGGCCCTCACGCTCCCGGTCCCCGCCGGCCTGCCCGCCACGCTGTCCACCATGCTGCCCCTTCCCTGGGCCGCATCGCTGGCCGCGCCCGCGTGGTTCGTCCTGTCGGTCTGCTGCCTGGTGTTCATGACCAACGCGGTCAATTTCATGGACGGGCTGAACGGGCTGGTATCGGGTTCGGTCATGCTGGCCGGCCTCGCCCTCGGCATCCTGGCGGCGGGGACCACTCTCGGCGGCATGGCTCTGGTGCTGGCGGCGGCGCTGGCCGGCTTCCTGCCGTTCAATTTTCCAAAGGCCCGCATCTTCATGGGCGATGTCGGCAGCCAGCCCTGCGGCCTGCTGGCCGGCGCATTCGGCCTCGCCTGCGCCACCCAGCCGGGCCTGACCGCATGGTACGTGGTGCCGATGCTGCTGGCCGGACTGATCTACGATGTCCTCTATACGCTGGCCCGCCGCTGGCGAAACGGCGCCCGCCTGATGGAGGGCCACCGCGAGCACCTCTACCAGCGCGCGACACAGTCCGGCCTCTCGCCGGTCACCGTCACCCTCATACACTGGGGGTTCGTCCTGTGGGGAAGCGTGACGGCCTGGACCGTTCTACATGGTCTGTCGGGCCTGCATGGCCTGTCGGGCACGGCGGCGGGCCTGCTCATGGTCCTGCTGCCGCAACTGGCCTGGAGCGCCGTCGTCGAGCGGCGCATGCGGCACCCGACCCGGCCCGTCTGAGCGACGAACCGGGCCGGCGCCGAAAGACCCGTCAGTGGGTCAGCGTCAGTTCCAGCCCCTGGGCAGCGGCGGCCAGCCGCGCACCCTTCGAGATGGTTTCGATCTTGATCGTCACGCCATTGCCGTTGTGCAGCAGGCTGCCACCCACACCGTTGCCAACCGTGGCTTCACCATTGCCGGCCACATAGGTGCCGTCGAAATCGTGCAGGTTCTTCAGGTTATAGACGGTGCCCGTACCTTCGATCTTCGAATAGCCGACGGCGGCGATCGACCCGCCCTTGACGGTGAAGTTGTAGGTATGGTGCCCGAAGGTCAGCTTGCCGGAGCCCCACGTCCAGCCGACGCCGACATCGGCCGATTTCGCAACCAGCCGGATATGCCCGACGGGCGTCCCCAGGTCGTCGGCGGCACGGGCGGTGACCGGGCCAGGAAGGGACGTCATCAGAAACGGAACGGCGAGAGCGGCCACGGCAGCGATACGCGATGCCATACGCATGATCTTTCTCCTAATCGTCTGTTCTGATCGGCTGAATTAACGCCCGAAAATACACGCCGTCAGGGGGAATCGGCGGGCGCGGAAACGCGCGCGCGGACCATCGGTCACGCACGGCCACCGGCCAATTCATCCGATCGATCTGTCGTCTTCCAGAATGGAACGGGCGGTGGCCCGGACGGGCCCCCACCCCACCCCCTCAGCCCGCGGCGCGACGCCGCGCGCCCGCTTAGCGCCCCCAGTTGGGAGTAAGCGCCGC
>NZ_JBDNXE010000098.1:0-1884 GCF_047721585.1 Gluconacetobacter sp. | reverse complement strand
ACCAGCGGACACGCAGGGCCCCGGCCAAATAATTCCGTACTTATGGGGGTCTCACCTATTGGACGGGGCGGGGCCCGGCACGGCCCACCACCCCACCGCGTCAGCCGGCGGCGCGACGCGGCGCGCGCTCTTCGCGCACGATCTTGGCAGTACGGGCGGCCGTGGGCACACCAGCGGCCTCGCCCATGATCGAGCGCAGTTCGCGCAGATAGGCCGAGCCCTTCAGCGTGCGCTGCACCAGGACCGAGCGGCGGTCCATGGGGTCCACCTTGCGGCGGGCCAGATCCAGCTCGCCGAGCCGGTCGAGCGCACGGGTGATGGCCGGCTTGGATACGTTCAGCGCGGCGGCGAGGCCACGGACGGTATGCGCCCCTTCCTCAAGATAGCAGGTCAGGAAGACGCCAAGCTGGCGGGCCGACAGATCCGGCCCGTCACGGCGCACCATGGCAACGATGGTATCGCGCAGCGTGTTGACCAGCTGGTCGGTGGTCGATGAGTTCTGAGCCATAGTGAAAAAGCCTTTCCCGGGGAGGTCGGCAACGCCCCCCAAAATTTTTGCCGTCAGCGTTCCCGCTCAGGGTCCGACGGTCATTCCAGAACCGTATATAGTTTCAGAATGCGACAGATATAAGCCCGTGAAATGAGAATAGTTCGTTCATGTTCATTATTTCACGATTACGTATTTTCCCTTGTCGGCAGCGTCCGCAACAAAGATGCGTACACGGCCCGCAAAACCGGTATTTCCCCTCCTTCCGGCCGTCCGGAACGGTAATGATCGTTCCACGCATACACATCGATATGTGCCCAGCGCACGCCTGTTTTGATGAATTTTTTTAAAAACAGCGCCGCCGTGAGCGCGCCCGCCATAGGTTTTGCCGCCACATTGTTCAGATCGGCCACCGGACTCCGCAGCCACGCGGCATAATCGTCCCACAGGGGCAGCCGCCACAGCGGGTCGCCGCACGACGTGCCGGCGTCGAGAATCGCCTGCGCGACCGCATCGTCATTGCTGAACAGCGCCGGCAGGTCCGGGCCCAGCGCCACGCGGGCGGCACCGGTCAGGGTGGCGGCGTCGATCAGCAGGTCCGGGTCCGTCTCGCTGGCCTCGGTCAGCAGGTCGCACAGCACCAGCCGCCCCTCGGCATCCGTATTGCCGATCTCCACCGTCAGGCCCGACCGCGTGACCACCACGTCCGATGGCCGCATGGCCGTGCCCGAGATACTGTTCTCCACGCATCCCAGGCGCAGTTCCAGCCGAACGGGCAGGTCGCGTGTCATCACCAGATGCGCCAGGGCCAGCATGATGGCGGCCCCGCCCATGTCCTTCTTCATGCGCAGCATGCCCGCCGCCGGCTTGATGTCATAACCGCCGGTATCGAAACACACCCCCTTGCCCACCAGCGACAGCAGCGGGGCTTTCGCTCCGGCCCGGCTGCCCTCCCAGCGCGCGATCACCACCTTGGGCGCCCGCTCCGATCCCGCGCCGACATGCGCGACGGTGGGGTAGGCCCGCGCCAGCTTCCGCCCCTTCACGATCTCCACCCGCGCTCCCAGCGGTTCCAGCAGCGTACGCGCCGCCTCGGCCAGTTCGGCCGGCCCCATCAGGTTGGGCGGCGCGTTGATCAGGTCCCGCCCCAGCCGGATCGCCTGCGCGACCTCCGCCCCGGCGGCCCCGCCGGCCGGCACGACCAGGCGCGCGATCTCCCGCTCCGGCCGCGCGGCCCGGCCAAAGGCGGGCATCTGATACGCCCCCAGGCAGAAGCCCAGAACCGCGATATCCGGGGCAATGCCCCCAGGCAGCGCGATCTTCCACGCGCCCGGCGGCAGATCCTTCGCCAGCCTGCCGAACTGAAACGGGTCCGCCCCCGCCTGCACGCCCAGCAC
>NZ_JBDNXE010000097.1:0-15853 GCF_047721585.1 Gluconacetobacter sp. | reverse complement strand
TGGGACATGGGAGCACGGCCAGCCATTCCCGCGAAACGACGCGATGGCCCGGTCGTCTGCCCCAAATGGGCCTATCGGTGTCGGCATCTTGTTGAGAACCTCTGGGCTCGCCTCAAGGAATGGCGCGCTGTCGCAACCAGATATGAAAAAACAGCAACGTCGTTCCTCGCCGTCATCCACATCGCTGTCGCAGCAGACTGGATCAAGTTCTAACAGGCCCTAATTCCTGATCTTCCGAAAGGACCGCCACCCGCTCGCCGTTGAGCAGGTGGTCGATCAATGCCTCGACGGCACTGGCTGCCGCCGGCGGCAAGGACATGGTCTGATCCTGCCCGTTCCGGCGCCGGACATGCAACTCGAAACGATCGCCTTCTACCAGCTTCGGCAGAGGGGCGACCTTCTTGCGGTCCTGGTCGGACAGACCGGCGAACGTGACGACGTGGCTTGCCACGACGGGTTCTCCTACGCATCCAGTCGCGTGCGCCCTTAACTGCAATAACTGAAACCGGTCGGCGAGGTATTCCGGCCGCAAGTGGTCTTTGGTCCCCCCGATGCCGTCACGCTGCCAGCCCCTCAGCCCGGCCCGCCTTCTTCGCTCCATCCAACAGCAAAGCGATCTTGTCGCAGGTGCGGCTAACGGCCAACTTCAGGGCTTCGTCGATATGCACGTAGCCTTGGGTCACGCTTTGCGCGGCGTGGCCGAGAAGCGCCCTGATCGTTAATTCGGAGAAGCCGAGATCACCTGCGACGCTGCCGAAGGTGTGCCGCAGAGTATGTGGCGTGACATCCTCGATGCCGACCGAAGCGCAGAGTCTCTCAAGGCAGGCTTTCGCCGCTGTATAATGTCCTTCACTGATATCGGACGGGAAGACATATGGCGACTCCTTACGGATCGGCTGGTTCTGAAGAACCTGCATTGCGGCCGGTCCGATGGCTCGAATCTGGGCGCCGCTCTTGGTGTCGGCGAAGTCGATATAGCCGCCCTCGGGACGAACCCATGCGCGCCGCATCCCTTGCGCTTCGGAAATTCGGAAGCCGGTCAGTAGCAGGAAGCGTACGATTGCTAGTGCGATCGGGTTTTCACCGTTACGCTCAGCATGTCGCATGGCGTCGCCGAGCTTCCCAATTTCGAGGATATTCAGCCTCCGCTGCTTTTTCTTTCCCGCAAGCCGTCGCGCGCCTTGGCAGGGATGAGTAGCAATCTTATCAAGGCGCGCAGCGTGACCGAGGATACTTTGCAGAGTCGAAACCGCTCGCGAGGCAACACCTGGGCCGCCCGTCGTGGCGCCGCCTCGCTTGGTGCTGCGGGGCTTGGCCGTCTTGCCGGCCACAATGTCGGCCTGCATTCCCTCTATATCAACCACTTTCAGCGAGCGAACGAGCCTCTTGCCGAGAAGCGGTTTGACGTGTGTCTCGATTCGGCTCTTATCCATCGCGAGCGTCGAGGCTTTGATCGGCCGGTTCCGACGTCCGATGATCCGCCCGGCCGCAGCTTCTTGGAGATACCAGTCGCAAAGGGCGGCGACCGTGATTGCCTTATGCACCTCGACCTCTGCTGCCGGGTCTTTTCCGTGAGCGAGCAGGCCCAGCTTGATCTTCGCAAGATCACGGGCTTGTTCGACGGTGATGGCTCCGAATCGACCAAGCGCAATGCGACGGCTGCGATCGTCGGCATTGCGATATTGCAAGATAAAGGTCTTCAAGCCAGAGGGAATGATTCTGGCACCGAATCCTCGCAACTCGCTGTCCCAAAGGAACGCTTGCCCTTGCTTTGGAGCCTTCAGGGCATCGACAGCCCGTTTCGTCAATTTCGCCATGGGGCTTCCCCGTCACCGTGCTTCCTGCTTACATTATCGGGGGTAGCGACAGAATGTAAGCATTTTGTAAGCAGATGGTCGAAAACCGGAGCAAATCCGAGCGCATTACGGAGTAGGAGATTTCATGTAATATGTTGTTTTATAGTAAATTATGGGAGTCAGGCGCACCCCGGCGTATGGTTCTGCCAATTTTGCCAAGGTTGGGGTCGTGGGTTCGAATCCCATCGCCCGCTCCAAGAAAACAGCAGTTTTCCGCGGAATTTAACCGCTCCCGTCTCGGATCAATTGGATAAAACTGGACAAATCACATAGCGAACCTGCCGAGCGATTTGGGCACGGGCTGAGCAAGCTATGTCAGCCTCTTGATGGCCTCAGCCTGTTAATTTTCACTGAGAACTGACCCGGGGTTTTCATCGAGAATTGACCCGGCCTTTGAGTATCTCCCTTATGTTTTGGGAGGTGGTCAAGAGGGTGCTTTTTCCTTTCTGGCTTTTGGGGTGGCGGAGCTTGCGCGGAACCTGAAGCTGTCGTTTCCGGTTTCGAGGATATGACAGTGGTGGGTGAGGCGATCGAGCAGGGCTGTCGTCATTTTGGGATCGCCGAAGACCTCGCCCCATTCGCCGAAGCTCAGATTGGTGGTGATGACGACGCTGGTGCGCTCGTAAAGGCTGCTGAGGAGATGGAACAGCAGAGCACCGCCGGATGCGCTGAACGGCAGGTATCCCAGTTCGTCGAGGATGACGAGATCGAGGCGCAGGAGACGGTCTGCGATCTGTCCGACCCGGTTGGCGGCCTTTTCCTGCTCCAGGGCGTTGACGAGATCGACGGTGGACCAGAACCGCGCCTTTTTGCGGTGATGCTCGATCGCCTGTACGGCCAGCGCCGTTGCCAGATGGGTCTTGCCGGTGCCCGGTCCACCGATGAGCACGACGTTCTCGGCCCGGTCGATGAAATCCCCGCCATGGAGTTGGCGCACCATGGCCTCGTTGATTTCGGCGACGGAGAAGTCGAAGCCGGCCAGGTCCTTGTAGGCGGGGAGCTTGGCGGTCTTGGTCTGATAGGCGATGGAGCGCACCTCGCGCTCGGCCAACTCGGCTTTCAGGAGCTGGGAGAGGACAGGGATGGACGCCTCGAACGCCGGCGCACCCTGCTCGGTCAGCTCGGCCGTGGCCTGGGCCATGCCATACATCCGCAGGCCGCGCAGCATGACGATCAGGGCTCCTGCCGCGGGGTCATGACGCATGGCGGCCCTCCCCGCGCAGTGCGTCATACCGCCTCGTATCGGCCCGGGGCTCGCGCTCCAGCACCAGCGCCTGCGGCGCGTCCAGCCTGGAGGCTCCCGTCTTCCTGGCGTCGGTCAGGCGGTGCAGCGTGTTGAGGACGTGGGTCTTGGTGGCCACCCCCTCCTCGAGCGCGAGTTCGATCGCGCAGAGCACGGCCTGCTCGTCATGATGCAGCACCAGGGCCAGGATCTCCGCCATCTCGCGGTCGCCCCCGGCGCGCCGGAGCAGATGCGCCTGCAAGGTACGGAACGCCCCGGGCAATTCGGCGAACGGCGCGCCGTTGCGCAAGGCGCCCGGTTTGCACTGGATCACCGCCAGGTCATGCCGCCAGTCATAGACCGTGCGGCCCGGCACGCCGTGGGACCGCTCGACGATCCGGCGATGCTCGCACAGGATCCGCCCCTCGGCGGCGATCACCAGCCGGTCGTGGTAGACGCGCAGGCTGACCGGCCGATTGGCAAAGGAGGCCGGCACGCTGTAACGATTGGTCTCGAACTGCACGAGGCAGGTCGGCCCGACCCGCTTGGCGTGCTCGACGAACCCGTCGAACGGGCGGCCAAAGACCATCAGGTGCGGCACTTCCGTCGCATGGGCCTCGGCGATGCTGCCGGGCAGATCGACATGCCGCAACTCGACCCAACGCGCCAGACACCGCGTCTCGAGCCAGGCGTTCAGCGCAGCCAAGTCTGGAAAATGCGGCATCTCCTGCCAGATCTGCCGCCGCGCGTCCTGGACAGTCTTCTCAATCTGCCCCTTTTCCCAGCCCGCCGCCGGATTGCAGAATTCCGCCTCGAACAGGTAATGGCTCACCATCGCCGAGAAGCGCAGGTTGACCTGGCGCGCCTTGCCCGGGCCGACCCGGTCCACGGCGGTCTTCATGTTGTCGAAGATGCCCCGGCGCGGAACGCCGCCAAGCACGCGAAACGCCTCGCCCAGCGCATCGAACAGCATCTCGTGGGTCTGCAGCGGATAGGCCCGCAGAATGAACGCCCGACTGTAGCACAGCTTGGTATGGGCAACCTGAAGCTTCACCCGCCGACCGCCGATTGTCGCCCAATCCTCGCCCCAGTCGAACTGGAACGCCTCTCCGGGCGCAAAGCGCAGGGGAACGAACACCCCGCGCCCCGTCGTCTGCTTCGCCTGTTGCCGCTCCGTCTTCCAGTCCCGGATGAACGCGGCCACGCGAGCATAAGAGCCATCATAGCCCAGCGCCACAAGATCAGAATGAAGACGGCGCCCCGTGCGGCGCTGCTTGCGCGACTTCGCCGCCTCCAGAAACAGCCAGCCCTCCAGCTTCTCGGAAAACGGGTCCAGACGGCTCGGACGCTCTGGAACCTTGAACTTCACTTCCGCCGTCTCCGCCCGAAGATATTTGCGGATCGTGTTGCGCGACAGCTTCGTCCGGCGCTCGATCTCGCGGATCGGCAGATGTTCCCGATAATGCCTCCGACGGATCACACTCGATAACTCCATGCTGATCACTCCTCATCTCCGCGGAACAATGCGCCGGGGCCAGTGTCAGACACGGGTCAAATCCTAATGAAAATTACCGCCCAAAAAGGGTCACTTCTCAACGCGAATCAACAGGGATAATTATTTTATATCCAGAATTATTTTCAGAAATCAGCAGCGACTGCAAAGCGGAACGTACGAGGAGCTGCCATTGTCATTGATCCTGCACTGGAATTACCACCGCCTGAATTCCAGTAGTGCGCATTGTTGGCGTTATCGACATTCAGAAAGAAGGTTATCTTTCCGTTTTTTGCCACAGGGTTACGCATCACATACCGTGTCCCAAGGTCAAGCCTTGTCCAACCAGGAATACTTCTACGCGGTACAGGCCGCTCAATATATTGGCTGCTGGTGTAAATTACATCTGCTGTAAAAGACAATCCTTTCACGAATGGAAAATTATAATTAAAGCCCATATTGAAATTAACGGGGGAAATATCGGAAGCCCTTTCACCATCATATTGACCACCGTCAGTATGGCGCAAGACAGGGTCAATCAACATTATGCCGCCAGTCACACTAAGCTCATGTATCAACTTCCCCGAAATATTTAGTTCCAAACCACGATGGCGTTCATCTCCATCGATAGTTAATGTATTTTTATTTAAATCATGGACCGTACTAGGAACATCGACCTGAAACACATCAAATGTAGCAATAAATCTACCAATGTCACCTTTTATTCCCAACTCATATTGAGTCGTTTTATAAGGTGAAAAAATCTGCCCGCGGTTTGCATATGATGAATCGACTATTGTTCCTTGCTGCAAACCCTGTATCCAGTTTCCATAAAAAGACATATGTTTAAATGGTTTAAAAACAGCCGTAACGGCAGGGCTGAGCGCAGTTTTATCATAACGGCTTGTCACTTCACCATCGTCGATATTTTGCGATTGCACTCTTTGAACCCGCAAACCAGCCGTAATCTGTATACGCTTATCCAGCGCCGAAACAGTATCGGCAAATCCTAGACTAGATAGTGTGGAAAGGCTCCCTATCGGAATATGATGTGCCACAGACACTGTTGGGCGAGGCACTTTCAATCCTTGATAGATATTGACGCTATAATCAGGCCAATCATCTGGATAACCAGCCACCCAACCGCTCTCTGTCCAGTATCTATTGGCTGAAAATGCTATATCGTGTGTAATTGGCCCAGTTTTTTCTTGCGCCCGGATTCCAATATCCGCTACGATCGTCCTGCCCCGTAAAGCATCTGAAAATGGCCACCATGTGTGGCCATTACCTTGTTGGTCTGAGACTGCAATGCCAGAATAATATAGACTTGTTCCGTTAGTGTCATGCACACCAACACTCCCGTGAGCAGTAACATTCCGGAAAATGTCTACTTCACCTTTAAACACCCCAAAAATATCTTGATCTTCACTATAGGTCCACGATTGACCAAGATTGCGTTTAACTTGAGCAGCATCGGGGACGGGAACTCCGGAATCCAGAGACAAATAAGGAAGAATACCGTCAATTCTTCGATATTGGTAACCAAAATCAGCCGATAGACGAACATGTTTCAGCCTTACGTCACCACCAATCCCGACGAGTGCAGTTTTCATACCATTCCCGGAAATAGCAGTGGGGCCTGATCGAATCATACCATTGAGTCGAAGACCAAATTCTTTGTTTTTTCCAAATCTCCGTCCGATATCCCCGTGGCCGCCAAATTGAAGATTTGAGTTATAATCTGCTTCTATGAAAGTTATCGGTGTGTCGTGTGCTCTTTTTGGAACAATATTTACAGTTCCACCAACTCCGCCTCCCGGTGACATACCATTTAGTAGCGCGCCTGGCCCTTCCAGAATTTCGACACGTTCAGCAAATTCAGTTAGCGCTGCGCTGGCAGGAACTATACCGTATAGCCCGCCAAAGCTCATATCGAAACCACCAACATCGAAGCCGCGAATCTGGATTTTTTCTTGGCCTGGTGAACCCGTTCCCCACGTTCCTCTTACCGACGGCGTATCTTTCAGAGCATCTCGTATCGTTCTGACCTGACGATTTTGAATGAATTCCGCAGTATAACTTGTCTGATTGAAAGGTGTATCCATAATACTGCGATTTCCAAGAATACCAAGCTGACCACCATCAGCCACTTCTCCTCCAGAAAGAACTGGGGTCAGATTACCAATCATGGCTGTGGTCGGAAGAGCAGTTCCACCGACTCTTACGGGGCCAAGCATTATTGGCGATGCACCTTCGTTTCCTACAACGATCATTCGCCCATTGAGTCGATAGGATAAACCCGTGCCGCCAAGCATTTTCTGAATAGCTTGCGGCCACGTCATTTTACCACTAACGGCATTCGTACGAATGCCTTTTGCGATATTGCTGTCGACTGTCACCTGCACACCGGCCTGCCGTCCGAAAGCGATCAGCGCGTCAGAAAGACTCTCAGCAGGAATGGAAAACGGTTTGGCCGGGCTGACCTCCTCGCTATTCCCTTGTGCATGCAACACTGCCGTGGGGAGTGCTGCGACCAAGATTGTCGAAGCCAATAGAAGTACAATGCTATAGCCTCTCCCCCTAGCTAAGGGGCCGCTTCCAGTTCTCTGAAACATCCGTTTTTACCATCCGTTGAGGCTCTACGCGCAGACAATCGCAATTGCGTCGTATTCTTAGTTCCTACTTAAACAACGGATAGCTCCCGGCCATTTCCTCCCCTGAAACTACGTTTTTTCAAAAAAAATTATCCAGCAAAAAAACAGTTGCTCCAACCGGATAAACGTCAGCCGTCAGTCACCACCAGCAGCCAAGGAGACATACGGCGCACGTTGGCAGCGTGAGAAGCCGCCAGTTCGCGAAGCGTTTGTTCCGGATGACGGAGATCGAACACTCCTGTCACTCTACGCTTAGCAAAGACGGGCGCATGAAGTAGAACGGCCCCGTGATAATAGTTTCGCAGTGCATTGATAACCTGTTCGGCGCTCTGATCGCGCACGATCAACGCTCCACTACGCCACGTCGCGACTTCCGTCGCATCGACGTGTTCATGTGCTACTATTCCCATATCTGGTACGCGGGCTGCCTCCCCGGCTTCAAGATCGAACGATACCGAGGAAGCAGCACTCACGCTGCGAACATTGACCTTGCCCTGCTCCACGGAGACCAGCGCACTATCTGTATTGCGTGCGACATCGAATGCCGTCCCCACATCCGTCACCGTCATATGATCTGTTGCGACTGAAAAAGGGTGCTCAGCGTTATGCACCACCTCAAAAAACGCTTCCCCACGCAACAGGCGCACATCACGCCGACCATTCCGAAATGCGAACGCTATAGCACTGCGCGGCGCAAGCATGACCTTCGAACCATCAGCAAGCGTTATGTCTCGCGTCTGGCCCGTGCCACTCATAGCATCCGCCTGCAAGCGGAGCGGTAGATCAGTGGACAAAACAACGACGGCAGCGAGCGAACAAACGGCGCACAGCGCACCGATCCAAACCCCTCGCCGTTTTATGGGCAGCCGGGACGGTGGAGGTATTACCCCCTGCTTACCAGGCCGGACAGTAGGTAAAGCCCGCTTCGTGCGCCCTTCAGTCGCATAGGACGACCAATGTTCTTGATGCTCCGCAGGGGCGCGGCCCACCAGATCATAAGCCCGGCGTGTTCTCTCCCATATTTCAGCATTGAACGACGTCTTGTGACACCATAGCTCAAACCGCTCCCGTACTATTTCATCGTCGAGATGCTCAGCAAGCACCAGCAACCATTCGGCTGCCTCGTTTTCCGCCTGTTCGCGTTCGGTGGGAGAAGTCATAACTGAACCTTGGAGAAGAAAGGAAGGCAACTGACCGCTAACGCACCGTTCGCGTGACTCAACTGTTGCCCCTTATATAAGAAACGCACGAACGCATCGGATTTTCTGTTTTTCACGAGTTTTCCGCCGCACGCACTTACAGCGCACGCTGACAGTGGCGAACTCCCTCGATAATGAGCGTATGAGCGCGGGAAACCGAGATACCAAAATGATCGGCGATTTCCTGTAGAGTACATCCACCTAAACGATGCATTTCCATCGCGATCCGCGTCCGTTCAGGGAGTGTCGCCAGCGCACCCTCGACGCGCTTCAATTCCTGACGCGCTATAGCCTCGCGCTCGGGCGTTGCCTCATTCGATGCGAGATCACTCGTAATGCCGTCCGGAAATTCTGCCGCATAGGACTCTTCCAGTGTAGCGCGACGTCGCCGATCGAGAGCAAGATTACGGACGACCCGATAGAGAAACCGCACAGGATCATGCACAAGGCACTCACGGGCAGCCGTATTGAAGCGTAGGAATGCCTCCTGCACCAGATCCTCGGCACGAGCGGCATCCTTGACGATTCCATTCGCATAATCGGTCAGTTTCTGCCGATGGGCTACGAAGATGTCCAAATACCCAGTATCACGCCCCACCATCGGTCAATTTCCCGGCTACCAGGTCGTATCGAACAACCTGCTGCCTACGCCTCTACCCAGTCGATTACGTCACCACAAATGCGAGACGTTCTTAATATTCTGGTAGCCGTCATGAAAGGAAAGAGCAAGAGTCAATAGACGGTTGACGTTGCCCCCAACGTGTCCTCAGTTCTGAGTTAGGGTCTGTGGGGTTGTGAAGTGCTCCCCGACTTTGAGCCAGCGTGAACTGGAAACTTCCGAGTTCAAGGCTCCACCGGCAGATCCGCCGGAAAGCCGTTCAGCAGCGATATCGGGAGTTTGTTACCGATGGCGCTGTGTGGACGGACCTCGTTGTAGTCCTGACGCCAAGCCTCCATTTTTGCCCGGACGTCGTCAAGGCACATGAACCAGTGCGTGTTCAGACACTCGGCCCGGAATTTGCCGTTGAAGGACTCGATGAAGCTGTTGTCGGTCGGCTTGCCCGGGCGGGGAAAATCGTGCAGCACCGCCTTGTCGAGCGACAGGTCCGCCACAATCCGTTTCAGCTTCGCGTTCTCATCTTCAAGTTGCCGCAGCCGCTTCATCTCGGACGTCATCAGGCCCGCATATTCCCCACACATCACGCGGACGTGAAATCAGTCGTAACTACGCTGCGCTTTCAGTCCCATTTGCATCCTATACGCATCCTGCGCGTGGAGCAGAAACGCAAAAGGCCGCCCATGAGGCGGCCTAAGCGTTTGATTTCATTTAGAAAATATGGTTGCGGGGGAAGACAACCAACGATACTTGCGATTGGTGAACCGCGAGATACCCCGTCTCGCCGCATGACAGAGTGATCATGCCAGCGCGCATGGACATATCCAACTGGAATCCTTGTCATAGGCAATCCGCCTCATATATGATCCCATAATACGGGCAATATATGAGGCATATGTGTCATGTCTGAGACCACGTTCCTCTCCGACGCCTTCGATCCGTCCGGGCTGATCGCTGCAGAACGACTGAGCAATATGCTGCACATCACGAGGAGCGAACTGGCGGCAACCCTGGGCCTGTCGCGTGATGCGGTCTCCAAAAGCGCCCGTCTCGGCCGCCCCGCCACCCAGGCGAGGCTGCGCGACATGGTCGAGATCCTCAATCGCGTCCGGCCATGGGCGGGCTCAGCCCAACAGGCTTTCGCATGGTACCGGTCACAGCCCCTGCCCTCCTTCGGCGATCAGACTGCCGACGCGCTCGTCCGGGAAGGGCGCGCCGATGCAGTCCGTCGGTATCTGGACCGGATCGCGACCGGCGGATACGCGTGAGGTTCACCGGGCGGGTGTTCCGGGCGCATAATCCCCGTTGGTCTTTTACTCCACTGTCAGGCGACGGTGCGGCGTTTCACGGGGGGCGGTTTAACCCGGTCGGCACCCCGGCCTTGTACACCTCGCTGCGTATGGAGACTGCCTGGCTCGAAGCCCAGCAGGGCTTCCCGTTCAAGCCGCAACCTCTGACCATCTGTGCCTATGATGTCGATAGCGAGCCTGTCCTCGATCTGACTGATCTATCCAGCCTTAACGATCTGGACTTCTCCCCCGCCACCTTGGCCTGCCCCTGGGAAGACCTTGCTGACCAAGGCAACACGCCGCCTTCATGGGAACTGGCAAAGGCACTCATGGCCGACGGAGCGGCTGGCATCATCGTCCCGAGCTTTGCCCCTGGAGCGACAGAACATGACAGAAACCTCGTCTTCTGGGCATGGTCAGACAGTCTACCCTCCCGCGTAACCGTCATTGACGATGAGAGGCGACTGCCCACAACTGCAGCGTCGTGGCCGTAAGCTGACTGGAGAGTGAAATGACCGAATAGCGGCTATTCAGCGCCCAGGCCTAACGACCGCTATGACGGCGACTGCCGCCTGTCTGCTCCTGCATCACTGAGCGGACAGGCAGATCAGGGGGGGAGAACGAACCCGCTGCGCGGGATTGGTGTAGCGTGGCGGTCTGTCACCACGGCGTGAGAGAGGTGTTTTATTTGAAGCTGGCCTGATGGGCCACCGCACTCTGGCTTGTGTCCAACACAAGGAGCCAGATGATGACGGAGCTTATTCCTGTAGTCGCGATCAGCCCTCTTCGCCAGCGCCTGATCGACGACATGACAATGCGAGGGTTCTCACGCGAGACGCAGCGCAATTATATCCGTGACGTCGGTCGTTTTGCGACCCATCTGGGCCGGTCACCCCATACGGCGACGGCGGAGGAGGTCCGTCAGTTCCAGATCGAGCAGCACGAGGCCGGCCTGCCGATACCGACGATGAACAGTATCGTGTCGGCGCTGCGATTTTTCTTCACCTACACGCTCGACCGGCCTGATCTTGCGCGCAAGCTGGTTCGCATCCGACATCCCCGCAATCTGCCCGTCGTGCTGAGCCGCGACGAGGTTGCCCGCCTGCTCAACGCGACCGTCTGCCTCAAGCACCAGGTGGCGCTCTCGGTCGCCTATGGGGCGGGCCTGCGCGTCGCCGAGGTGGCCGCTCTCAAGGTAAGCGATATCGACAGCGCGCGCATGCTGCTGCGGGTCGAGCGGGGCAAAGGGGGGCGATGTTCGAGGCGCATCTTGACCAATGGACGCGCGAGATTGCCGACCGGCGCGTGCATGGCACGACGGGCGTTGCACCGTCGGAGCGTTTCGCCGGCGAGGCCGAGGCCCTGCGCCCGCTCGGTGGACGCGCGCCGTTCGGCCAGTTGCGCGATCTGGTGCGCAAGGTTCAGGCCGATTGCGCGATCGACCTGGACACCAACAGCTACTCCGTGCCGTGGCGGCTGATCGGCGAGAGCGTCCAGATTGTGGTGCTGGGCGGGCGCGTCGTCGTGCGTCATGCCGGGCAGGTCGTGGCGGATCATCCGCTTTGCGCGGGACGCCGGCAGCGGATCGTCGATCGCTCCCATCTCGCCGGCGTGGTCGGCGGACCGGCCGCGAACGGCCCATCACTTGCCGGGCTACCGACCCCGTTGCCCGACCTGCTCCGGCCGCTGGCCGAATATGAGGCAGTCGCGGGAGGGGCCTGGTGATGGCGGGCGTGGACCATGAGGCATTGGTCGGGATGCTGGACCGGCTCAAGCTGACGGCGATCCGCGACCAACTGGACACGCTGCTCGACGAGGCGGCGCGCTCGGACATGACGTTACGCGAGGCACTGGCATTCCTGGTCGGGCGCGAGATCGCGCGACGCGACGAGCGCCGCATCGCCATGGCGAGCAAGATGGCGCAGTTCCCGTTCGTGCGGGAACTCGACGGCTTTGAGTTCGACGCCCAGCCGTCCCTCGATCCCCGGCAGGTCCGCGATCTGGCCGAGTGCCGCTGGGTCGCGCACGGCGATACGATCCTGCTGCTGGGGCCGCCGGGAACGGGGAAGACGCATCTGGCCGTGGCGCTCGGGCGCGAGGCGATCCGGCGAAACTACAGCGTGCAGTTCGTCACCGCCGCGACATTGGTCGCCATGCTGGCCAAGGCGCATGCGGACGGCGCGCTGGACAAGCAACTGGCGCTCCTGTCGCGACCGAAGCTGCTGATCATCGACGAACTGGGCTATCTGCCGTTCGAAGCCAACGCCGCGCATCTGTTTTTCCAGCTCGTCTCAAGGCGCTACGAGCGCGGCTCGATCCTGCTGACCTCCAATCGCTCGGTCGGAGAATGGGGCGAGGTCTTCGGCGACCCGGTGGTGGCCACCGCCATCCTGGACCGCCTGCTGCACCATTCCACCGTGATCACCATCCGCGGCGACAGCTACCGTCTGCGGGAGAAACGACGCTCCGGCCTTCTGCAGAAGGCCGAAGCGTCCATCAGGGAAGCCGAGACAACCACATCATGACGGGGTCAGTTCCTCGCTTCGCCAAAGGGGTCAGTTCTTCAATTCGTTTGACAACAGCCCTGCCCGTGCTGTGGTGGTCAGATGGTCGTCATCCAGGTTTTTGTTCGATGGTGCCAGCCCAGAGGACCGCCATGCGCGACCGATCCGGCCGGAGGATCAGCATGATAACCGGCAGACACGACCGTATAACCCAATGCCTGTCGGAACCGCCCTGTTCCGGCAAACCGACAGGCTTACGCAAAACGCGAAAAAACGGCAGAAAGTGTGCTCCTGGCACCGACGATCCTGTCATCTCCCTGGGCAAGATCGGCGGGAAAGGCCCTTTGCCGCGCCACGAATGCCGTCATGCTCTCCCGCTCAGGCGCGCCTCAGGGCAGCGCCAGTTGCAAATTCCCCATAACTGAGTCCCGGTGTCGCGGGTTCGGTCCTCCCCGACTTTCGTACGCCTCACGGCGCCCGAAACTCTTCAGGTAAGCAGAATGTCGGCTGTTGGGCGGTAGGACTGGAAAAGCGGTCATTCGTGCAATCGACTGTCACGACACAAATGGGCGTCTCCTGAAGATCAACCTGATAACCTACTTCGTCGGGCGAGAGCTGTCCGTCTCATGAGACGCCGCATATATGCACTCGTCATGCCAGCGATAGGTTCATGGTCAGTGCCTGAGGGACGGAGCAGAAACTGCGGCCAGCGCGAGGCTGAAGCACTCCCTCTTTTTGGAGGAAATTGCTTCAGACCGCTTCTGTTCTATCACTTTACCTTCGTAAAGGCATCGCGTAGGAAATGAGCCGCTTGGGCGACTGCGGCGGTGGCCGCCGGCGTCTTGGCAAGCGCATTGAGCATAACGAAATCGTGGATCGTCGCGTTATAGCGGGTCGTTATGACCGGCACGCCAGCTTCGACCAGGCGTCGGGCGTAGGCCTCGCCCTCGTCACGCAGGACATCGTTTTCATCTGTGATGACCAGCGCTGGCGCCTGCCCGTGCAGGATGGAGTCCGGCGTGTTCAGCGGCGAGACATGCGGCTGGGCCCGGTCCGTGCCGGCAGGCAGATACTGGTTCCAGAAATAAGCCATGGCTTTCGCTGTCAGCCAGGGGCCACTGGCGAACTCGCGATAGGATCCGTCATTCATTGCGGCATCGGTCACCGGATAGAACAGGAGCTGGGCTACGGGCCTGGGTCCATGCCGCTCCGCAACGAGGGCGGAGACGACCGCAACCATATTACCGCCGACGCTGTCTCCGGCGATGGCAATGCGGGATGGATCGATCCCGAATTCGACCGGATGACGAGCGACATACTCCAGAACCGCATAATCCTGCTCGATCGCAGTTGGATAACGCGCCTCGGGCGAGCGTTCGTAATCGACGAAGATCACCACCGCACCGCTGCCCGCCGCCAGATCGCGCACGAGGCGGTCATGGCTGGCCGGGCCGCCCATCACCCAACCGGCACCATGATAATAGACGATGGCCGGCGCATGGTTCGGGGCGTCGAACGGGCGATAGATCCGGATGCGTGTGCTGCCGGTCGGGCCAACGGGGAGCACGCGGTCGGTGATCCGGGCAGAGGGAGCGGTGACCTTCACCGATGCCTGCGCGCCGTCCAGCAGCGCACGGGCATCGTGCGGCGACAGCGAGGGGATGGCCGGGACATGGGCGGTGGCGAGGTCGTTGAGGAAATGCTGGGTCGTGGGCTCCAGCACGGGAGCGGCGAGCGCGGGCGCGGCGGCAATAGCGGTAGCCAAGGCGATGACTGTGGAGAAGCGCTTCATGATGGAAAACTCCGTATCGATCAGGCTGCGATCGGCCTGTGAAGCACACATATCGTGCACGATATTATCGTGCAACATGGTAAATTGCATGGCTCCTATGCATTAACATCGCCCAAGATTTGATATTACGCGATATAATGGCCCTACTTATGGAGGACGATATGAACGAAGACCCATCCACACCTGATCTGTCGAATTTCGTGTGCTTCTCGCTGTATGCCGCGAGCCACGCCTTCAATCGGCTGTACCAACCGCTGCTCGAGCCGCTCGGTCTCACCTATCCGCAATATCTAGTAATGACCGTCCTGTGGAGCAGTGACGGCAGACTTGTCGGCGAAATCGGATCACAACTCGATCTGGTCAGCTCCACCCTGACCCCGTTGCTCAAGCGGCTGGAGGGCGCTGGCCTTGTGGAGCGCACCCGCGACCAGAAGGACGAACGACAGGTGCGCGTTCATCTGACCGAGGCCGGTCGGGCCCTGCGCGTTCAGGCCGAGACGATTCCGGCTTGTGTGTTAACGGCGACCGGGCTGTCGATCACCGAACTGCGGGACTTGCGTAATCGGGTCGACCGGCTGCGCCAAGCCGTCAGCTCTCCGCGTGCTCCGGGCTGCAATTCCGACGATCATTGAGCCTGTCACCCATCGATAGGTCCGGTTGCTCAGGGTATAATGCTCGCGGATATGCGCCAGAACCTTCAGATCGGTGCGCTGGCGCTCGCACAGGGGCCGGGAAACCCATGCCCGGTAGCCACGCGTCGAGACCTGCAGGACCCGACATAGAGCGGCGATGGGCCAGCGGTCACGATGTGCCCTGATAAACGCAAACCTCACGTCTTTTGGCTCGCGAAGAACTGCGTGGCTTTTTTTAATATTTCCCTCTCCTCCCGCAGGATACGGTTTTCCAGGCGAAGACGCTCATTTTCCCGGACGAGGTCCGTCTGCGCTTCAGGCGCCGTCAGATCAGTCGACCGATACTGCGCAATCCAGTGGCTCAGCGTTGATTTGCCAATCCCCAGATCCGCCGCAATCCGTGTCCGGGACAAACCGCTGCTCAGCGCGATCCTGACCGCCTCGCGGCGAAACTCTTCTGTCTGCTTCAATGCCATGGTCTCATGGCCTTTCCTGTTGAAAGCTTTAAACGCTCAGTCAACCGGCACAAAACCGTTACAAGTCCATTGGAGAATTGGTCGCCGTAATACCTGAGATCCGTCCATGCTGCACATGCGA
>NZ_JBDNXE010000096.1:0-16225 GCF_047721585.1 Gluconacetobacter sp. | reverse complement strand
CCCCAGGCCCACCCCCCGGAGCGAAACAGGAAACAGCCGGACAGGATCACCGCCCAAAGCAATCCGGCCAACCACAGCAGAAACTGCGCCGAGAGCGTCATCGGGCTGCCCGTCGTATGGCACAGCGCCCCGACCACGGCCATGACCGCGAGGGCCAGCGCGCAGCCCGGCACGATCCCGGCCGCCAGCTTGGCCACCCACTGGCGATTATCCAGCCGCGCGCCTTTCATCGCCGCCCCTCCCGCTGCATCAGGAAGGCGACCATCGCCGGCACGATGCTCCAGACCACCATCAGCAACAGCACGACCATGAACACAGCCGTCGCCGGTCCCCGGACCTGCAACAGGCAGCCCAGCGCGACACAGGTTGCGACGGCCGCACCCGTCAGGCACGGCCCCGCAGCAGGACGGGCAACCAGCAGGCGCTGGTGCCGCGATGCGAGATAGCACAGCATCCCCCCCACAACCGACGCCCCACTCCCCACCGCGAGGAAGAAGACCGAAGCCGTCACCAGCGATATTCCAGACGCATGGTCAGGCTGCGCCCCTGCCCGTAATAGCAGGCCGACACGGCGGTGCAGGTCGCGACAAACCGCTTGTTGGCGATATTGCGCATATTGACCGAGAACGACAGCCCGTCATAACGCGGATGCGCGGCACCGAAATCGTAGCGCAGGAACATGTCGAACAACGTATAGCCCGGAATCGACAGCGTATTCGCCGTATCGCCATAGCTGTGGCCGGTATAGCGCACACCGCCCCCGACACCCGCGCCACGGAACATGCCCGAACGCACCCGCTGGTCAACGAACAACGATGCCATCCATTTCGGCGCCTGCGGCAGATAATTGCCGACCTGCAAGGCGGTGTTCGATTTCGTGACCTTGGCATCGCTGCGGGTGCCGGTGAAGATCACCGCCATGTCCCACGGCAGCGTGGCCCGCCCTTCCAGTTCCAGCCCCCGGACGCGGCCTTCGCTGGTCTGCACCAGACAGGTCGTCGTGCCGCACTGTTCCCCACCGGGCGAGACCGTCGTCATATTCTGCTGGGTGATCTGGTAACCACCAAACGTCACATAGATGGATTTGCCATACTGATAGCGCAGCCCGGCCTCGTACTGATCGCCGGTCGTCGGCTTGAAGGGCTTGCCGTCCAGCGAGGTGGACGGGTCGGACACCAGCGGCAGGAACGAGGTCGCATAGCTGAAATAAGGCGCCAGCCCGAAATCCAGCAGATAGACCGCCCCCGCCCGCCAGGTGAATTTATTGGAATCCGTGACATAGCGTTTCCTGGTCAGGATGTTGAGCGTATCGTCCTCCGCCCAGTCCTGCCGCCCGCCGATCGTCACCCGCAACCGCTCATATTTGAGCTGGTCCTGAAAATACACGCCCTTCTGGCTCGATTCCGTCGCGCTATAGACCTGCGGCCTCAACCCGCGTTCATAACCCGCCGCCCCGCGCGAGACCGGATCGAAGATATCCAGCATCGGCAACACCAGCGCCGGGTTCGCCAGATCGCGCGAACTCTCCCAACTGGTATAGAAAAAATCCGTCCCCGCCAGCAGCGTATGCTGCACAGGCCCGGTGCGTACATGCCCCTCGAGCTGCGTATCCATGGCAACGCCCTGCGAGCGGCCCCGCCCTTCCACCGCACGGCGGTTGACCGTCTCGCCCGCCACACACCCTTTCAGGCTCGGCGGGCAGGCCGCCAGCGTGTCGCCGGAGAGCACCGTCGCGCGATAGAGATTGTCGAGATAGGTATAGCGCAGATTGTTCCGCACCGTCAGAAAGCGGCTGAAACGGTGTTCGAGGAACGAACCGGCCAATGCCTGGGTACGGTCGAACGTATCCCAGTCCGGCTCACCGATATTCGCATCATTGGCGATACGGCGTCCTTTCGACGCAACAAGGGTGCCCGTCTTCGGCAGGAACTGGAAGGTGGACCCACCGGCATCCCGCTGATACTGCCCCAGCAGCGTCCAGGACGAGTGCGGCGCGAATTTCCATGTCAGGCTGGGCGACACGTAATAGCGGCCGACCGACACATCATTCACCTGCGTCCCGCCATAGCGCGCCACCGCCACGATCCGCCCTGACACGGCTCCGTCCTTGGTCAGCTTGCCCGACACATCGCCCGAAGCCTGCCCCTGCCAGTTCCCCAGATCGGTAAAGCCCGCCGTTTGTAGGAAGAACTCGCCATGGCTCTGCTCGGTCGGCCGCTTGGTCGTCAGATTGACGATGCCCCCCGGTGCCGTCTGCCCGTAGAGAGCACCCGACGGCCCCTTGAGCACTTCGATCTGCTGCAACGCGAACGGATCGAACGATGTCCGCGTCCACTGCCCACCGGACGGCAGGCGCAGCCCATCGACGAAATTGTTGTTCGAGGAAAATCCACCGGCGCCGAAACCGCGCACCGACACTTCATCGACACGGCTGTCGATACCGCTCGGCTCCGACTGCACCCCGGCGGTATAGGCCAGCGCATCCGCCACGGTCGGCGAGGCCCGCAATTCGATTTCCTCGCGACTGACAATGGAAATGGTCTGCGGAGAGTCGATGATCGGCGTCCGCGTCTTGGTGGAAGACGTGGCGTGCGACAGCCCGGTCGCCGTCACCACGATCACTTCCTCCTTGCCGCCTTTCCCGTCCTGCTTTTCCTTTGCCGCCTTCTCCTGAACGACATCCTGTTCCGGCGCGGCCGCCACGGCCGGCACGCCGAACGACGCCATGAGCACAACGGGGGCAGCAATGCCCGCCAAACGAACTGACTGTCTCATCGGCCCCTTTTCCGCGACTGAAACCATGCAGCGGGGCTTTGATGCAATTGAGACTTACTGTCAACAAAAGAGCACGAGCATCAATATTTTGATACATTCGCCACAATGTGACACCCCATCTTCGCACATCCTGCGGCAAAGACATCATTTTCCCGAAAAAGGCGGAACGGGGCCGGGTTTTGCCCCTGCCCCGCGTCACCGGACCATGCGCCGGTCAGGCTCTCAGCGCACACTGCGTCGGAAAAACACGACCCGCTCGGTTTCGGCGAATCCCAATGCCGCGTGCATCGCATGGCTGTCCGTATTGGACACATCCGCATCCGATGCGATTTCCGCACATCCCAGCCCGCGCGCCCACGCCACCACCCGGTCGATCAACAGGCGCGCCACCCCGTGCAGCCGCCAGTCCGGCGATACATAAAGCCCCTCGACAAAGGCGACGGGCGAGGTCGTGCACCCATTCACATAATCATGCCGCAGCGCCGCCTCGGCAAAGCCGCACACATCCCTTCCGGCAACGGCCAGAAAGGCCACATGACCGGCATCCGGTGCGGCCATGGCCCGCTCGATCTCTTCCCGGTGCCCGGCAACACCCTCCGCCGGCCACAACGCCACCCGCAGGGCCGCATAAGCACCGATATGACCTGCGGACACCGCTATGATTTCCATCATCCGCCCTTCCGTCGCCCCGCGTGCGCCGGGCACGCCTCATCAGCCCCAAGGCGTGTCCAAACGAAGCGCGCCCCACCATGACGGTCACACCGCCGCATGCACTCTCCCTGTCATCCCCCCAGCGCGCGCGACAGTTCGTCTGGATCCATGCTGCTGCTCTGCGCCGCCGTGGGGAAGGCTCCGGATTGCACCTCGCCCACATAGGCCCGCACCGCCTCCTCGATCGCGGCACCGATATCGGCATAGCGTTTCGCATGGCGCGGCGATTTACCCGGCAACAGGCCCAGCAGATCGTGCCACACCTGCACCTGCCCGTCGCACCCCGCCCCGGCCCCGATGCCGATCACCGGAATCCGCAGCCGCCGCGTCACCGCTTCCGCCAGCGGCGCCGGCACCAGTTCCAGCACCAGGGCAAACGCCCCGGCATCCTGCAAGGCCAGCGCGTCCTCCACCAGCCGCCGTGCCGCCTCCGCCTGCCGCGCCTGCACGCGCAGGCCCAGCGTGTGCTGCGCCTGCGGCGTCAGGCCCAGATGCCCCATCACCGGCACGCCCAGTTCGGTCAGCCGCCGCACCGTCGGGGCAATGGATACCCCGCCTTCCAGCTTCAGCGCCTGCACCCCGGCCTCCTGCATCACCCGCCGGGCGGAGGCGATGGCATCGGCCTCGGTCGCATAGGTCAGAAACGGCAGGTCGGCCACCACCAGCGCCCGGCTGCTGCCACGCACCACGGCACGCGCATGGCGGATCATGTCGTCCAGCGTCACCGGCAGGGTGGTGTCGGCCCCATGGACCACCATCCCCAGCGAATCCCCCACCAGCAGCATCGGCACCGCCGCCCGCTCGGCCAGCGCGGCGGAGGGGTGATCGTACGCCGTCAGCATGGCGATCCGCTGCCCGGATTCCTTCATGGTCTGGATGTCGAAAACGGTAATACGCATGATACGATCCATGAAATATGTTGGTTTATGAAAGGATGATCAGGAAACGAGAGAAACCGGCCGCCGCATGACGCACCGCCGCGCCGCCGGCAGGCCATGCGCCACCTCCGCCGCCAGGATGTCCCGCAGACGCGGCGTCAGCACCTCGTCGGGCAGGATCGCAAAACCGGTGCGCGCATAGAACGGCGCATTCCACGCCACGTCGCGAAACGTCGTCAGGGTCACAGCCGCCATCGCCTGCACCGCCGCATAAGCCGCCGCATGCTCCAGCAACGCCCGGCCCAGTCCCCGGCCCTGATGCGCGGGTGCCACCGACATCTCCCACACATGCAGCACCGCCCGGCCGGCATCCGCGCCATTCCCATCCTCGCCCGCCACACGGGCGGACAGAAAACCGGCAACAGCCTCGCCATCCACAGCCACCCAGCATGTTCCGGCCTCAATGGCCGCCAGATGCGCCTCCGCCGACATCACGCCGTCATCCGCGATCCAGGCCAGATCGGGGATGGTGCGAAACAGCGCGCCCGACGCCTCTTCCACCGCCGGTAACAGCACGGCCTCATCCGGCCGGGCCGGCCGGATCTGCCAGTCACCACGCATCTGCCATTCTCCCTGTCCCGATGTCGCGCTTTTCATGACGCCGTGCATGGAACGGAGCCGCCATGCGGTCAATCCACCCATGGCCGGTCTGGAAATCCAGGCCGGCGGCGATCAAGCACGCATTTCCACGCAACGCTCTCACGGTGCCACCATGTGATAGGGCACCACCCCGCGCTCCTCGCTGCCCGCGTCGATGCCGAAGCCGGTGGCCGGGATCGCCCGATGGCGGCAATCGGTGCGGATGCAGGCCCGACACCCCGGCCCGATCGGGATCACCATCCGGTCGTCGGTCAGGTCCAGCCCCGCCGAATAGACCAGTTCCGGCGCATGAGACACCGCGCACCCCAGCACGATCGCCACCAGGCGCGGCCGGTCGAAATAGGAAACCGGAGAATGCCCCACCGTCCGCGCAACGCTGATATAGATGGCCTCATCGGTGGTGCGCGACATCTGGACATGCAGCTTGCCCGGCGCCGAAAAACATTCGAACACATTCCATTGCGCGCACAACCCGCCGAACCGCGCGCGGCTGAAGCGGGTGGCGCTGTAGCTCTTCAGCACATTGCCGGCGATATCGGTCTTGATGAAATAGAACGGAATCCCCTCCGCCCCCGGCCGCTGCATGGTGGAGAGCCGATGGCACACCTGCTCGAAACTCACCCCGAACTGGCGCTGCAACAAATCCAGATCATGCCGCGTCTGCCGCGCCGCCCGGCGAAACCGCTCATAGGGCAGCAGCAGCGCCCCGGCGAAATAATTGCTCATCCCCACGGTGGCCAGCGCCCGCGCATCGGCGCTGCCCAGCCCTGACCGACGCACCGGCCGGGCCAGAACCTGCCCGTAATCCAGCCGCCCGATCACCTGCGCCAGCCAGAACGCACTGCTCTCGGGCGGCACGCCTCCGGTCAGCGACAACCGGCGCGCCCGCCGGTCGAACCGCCACATCACCCCTTCCCGGTCCAGCCCCGCATCGGTCACGATGCGGATATCGTGCCGGTCGCGCAGATAACGCCCCAGCATCTCGGCCGGCCCGCCCTCGTCCAGCCGCGCGGTCTCGTACAGCCCTTCCGCCGCACGGTCGATCTCGTCGAAATAATTCCGTTCCGCCTGCACCCAGTCGCCCACCGAGTCATACGACCCGGTGCCCGGCTGCGGCGCCGGCGTCGCGGCCCCCCCCCGCCCCCCCGCCCCCCCCCCCCCGGGGGGGGCGGGGTAGCGGGTGCCGCACTGGGGGGGCCGGCCCGGCGCGCCCCCCCCCGCCGGCGGGACCGGGCGGGGGTTGGGGGTGGTACTGAACAGCGGGTCCCCCAGGATCTCGCGCAGCACCTGCATGCGCTGGACATCGCCACTGTCGCTGAACCAGGTCGGCTCCACGCCGAACATCGTGCAAAGTTTTAACAGAATGCCGGGCGTCAAAGGGCGCTGATCGTTCTCGATCTGGTTGAGATAGCTCGCGGAGAGACCCAGCGCCGTCGCCAGTCCCTGCTGCGACTGCCCATTCCTGTTGCGCAAATCACGGATTCTCGACCCAGCGAAGATCTTCTCGCCCGCCATTGCCACCTTCGCATCCTTCGCAAAACCACTGCCCGACCGTGGCACCATTTCGCCCGGATCGCCATTCCCGAATGCGCGAGAACGGCCATACTCCGCAGCAACGCCCCTGAAGAGGAACGAAGCCATGCGGCATTACGACATCACCGTTCACCCCGAGAGCGACCGGCTGGCGCGCAACGCGCAACTGGCCTGGCAGATCGCCGAGGTCGCGGCCGACCCGGTCGCCATCGTCCCCGACGTCACCGAGATGATCATCAATCGCGTGATCGACAACGCCTCGGTCGCCATCGCCTCGGTCAACCGCCACACGGTGGTCAGCGCCCGCGCCGAAGCCCTGGCCCATGCCAGGCCCGGCGGCGCCACCCTGTTCGGCTGCGGGCCGGACGTGCGCGTCCACGCCGAATGGGCCGCCTGGGCCAACGGCACGGCGGTGCGCGAACTGGATTACCACGACACGTTCCTGGCCGCCGAATATTCTCATCCCGGCGACAACATCCCCGCCATCCTCGCCGTGGCCCAGCAATGCGGCCGCTCGGGCGCCGAACTGGTGCGCGGCATCGCCACCGGCTACGAAATCCAGATCGACCTGGTGCGGGCGATCTGCCTGCACAAGCACAAGATCGACCATGTCGCCCATCTCGGCCCATCGGTCGCGGCCGGCATCGGCACACTGCTGGGCCTGCCCACCGAGACCATCTACCAGTCGATCCAGCACGCCCTGCACGTCACCACCGCCACCCGCCAGAGCCGCAAGGGCGAGATTTCCTCATGGAAAGCCTACGCCCCCTCCCACGCCGGCAAGATGGCCGTCGAGGCCGTGGACCGCGCCATGCTGGGCGAAACCTCCCCCAGCCCGATCTACGAGGGCGAAGACGGCGTAATCGCCTGGATGCTGGACGGCAAGGATGCCCATTACCGCGTCGCCCTGCCCGAGGCCGGTGAAGCCAAGCGCGCGATCCTCGACAGCTACACCAAGGAACATTCGGCGGAATATCAAAGCCAGGCCCTGATCGACCTCGCCTTCCGCCTGGGCGCCGAGGTCAAAGCGTCCGGCCGCAGCTGGGACGACGTGAAGGACATCCTGATCGAGACCAGCCACCACACCCATTACGTGATCGGCACCGGCTCCAACGACCCGCAGAAATTCGACCCCACGGCCTCGCGCGAGACGCTGGACCATTCGATCATGTATATCGTCGCGGTCGCCCTGCAGGACGGCGCGTGGCACCATGTCCGCTCCTACCTGCCCGAGCGCGCGCAACGCGAAGACACGGTACGGCTATGGCGCAAGATCCACACGGTGGAAGACCCGAAATGGACCGCCCGCTATCACGCCGACGATCCGGCGGTAAAAGCCTTCGGCGGCCGCATCACCATCGCCTTCAATGACGGCACGAAGCTGGACGGCGAACTGGCGGTGGCCAACGCCCACCCGCTGGGCGCGACCCCGTGGACCCGGCCCGACTACATCCGGAAATTCCGCGTCCTGACCGAAGGCATCCTGCTTCCCGCCGAAATCGAACGCTTCCTGGACGTCGCCCAACGCCTGCCCGCCCTGCGTGCCGACGAACTGCGCCATCTCGAAATCACCCTTCCGCCGCAATCCCTGAGAGCCACCGACAAGACCGGAATCTTCAATTTCCCGGCATAAAAGACCACCCCACCCCTCAACGAACAGGGGTGAAGGGGACGAGAGTCCCCTTCCGGGTGCAGGGCAGCGCCCTGCGAAAAGGCACAAAAAGGAGACGTGACATGACCCAAGCGTCCAAACCCAAGAAATCGGTCGCCCTCTCCGGCGTCACCGCCGGCGAAACCGCCCTCAGCTCGGTCGGCCACACCGGCAACGACCTGCATTATCGCGGCTACGACATCAAGGACCTCGCGGAATCCTGCGCGTTCGAGGAAGTCGCCCACCTGCTGATTCACGGCCACCTGCCCGACGCCGCCGAACTGGCGGAATACAAGGAGCGCCTGCGCGCCATGCGCGGCCTGCCCGTCCGCCTGCGCCGCCTGCTGGAGGACATTCCGGCCGCCGCCCACCCGATGGACGTCATGCGCACCGGCGTGTCCGCCCTGGGCTGCATCCTGCCCGAACGGCGCGACATGAACCCGGTCGGCGCGCGCGAAATCGCGGACCGGCTGCTGGCCTCGATGGGTTCGGTGCTGCTGTACTGGTATCATTTCTCGACCAACGGCAAACGCATCGACGTCGAGACCGACGACGAGACCATCGGCGGCCATTTCCTGCACATGCTGCACGGCCACGCCCCGCCGGCCGAGTGGGTCAGCGCCATGCACGCCTCGCTGATCCTGTACGCGGAGCATGAATTCAACGCCTCGACCTTCGCCTGCCGCGTGGTGGCCGGCACGGGGTCGGACATGTATTCCGCCGTCACCGCCGGCATCGGCGCGCTGCGCGGCTCGCGCCACGGCGGCGCCAACGAGGTGGCGCTGGAAATCCAGCAGCGGTACCAGACGCCGGACGAAGCCCAGGCCGACATCCTGCGCCGACTGGAAAACCGCGAGGTCGTGATCGGCTTCGGCCACCCGGTCTACACCATCGCCGATCCGCGCAACGCCGTGATCAAGCAATGGGCGGAACGCCTGTCGGCCCGCAGCGGCGCGATGCGCCTCTACAACGTGGCCGAGCGGATCGAGGGCGTCATGGCCGAACGGCGGAACATGTTCGCCAATCTCGACTGGTTCAGCGCCGTTTCCTACAACATGATGCGCATCCCCACCGCCATGTTCACGCCGATCTTCGTCATCGCGCGCCTGACCGGCTGGAGCGCCCACGTCATCGAACAGCGCGAGAACGGCAAGATCATCCGCCCCTCGGCGGACTATATCGGGCCGGACAAGCGGCCCTTCACCCCCTTGCACCAGCGCGGCGGCATGGAGAAAGCAGCATGATTTACCTGACAGGCGGCGCCGCCGCCGACAAACCGGCGGGCCAACGCTTCCGCGCCCTGCTCAATGCGCCCGGCATCCTGCAACTGCCCGGCGCCCATAACGGCCAGGCCGCCCTCCAGGCGAAGGACGCGGGCTTCGACGCGCTCTATCTCTCGGGCGCGGCCATGACGGCCAGCATGGGCCTGCCCGACCTGGGCATCATCACCATCGACCAGGTGACGTTCTTCATCCGCCAGATCGTCAACGCCACCGGCCTGCCCCTGCTGGTCGATGGCGACACCGGCTATGGCGAGGTGCTCAACGTCATGAACATGGTCCGCACCTTCGAGGATGCGGGCGCCGGCGCCGTGCATCTGGAAGACCAGATCCTGCCCAAGAAATGCGGCCACCTGAACAACAAGAAGCTCGCCACCCCGCACGACATGGCCCTGAAAGTCGGCGCCGCCCGCAAGGCCGCGCGCGATCTGGTCGTCATCGCCCGCACCGACGCGGCGGCCAGCGAGGGCATCGACGGCGCCGTCGCGCGCGCCAAACTCTACATCGAAGCCGGCGCCGACGCGATCTTCCCCGAAGCCCTGACGACGGCGGACATGTTCCGCGAATTCGCCCGCCGCATGCCCGGCGTCAAGCTGCTGGCCAACATGACCGAATTCGGCCGCACCCCCTTCTTCACCGCCAGCGAATTCGCGGACATGGGCTACAGCATGATCATCTGGCCCGTCAGTTCGCTGCGGGTCGCCAACAAGGCGCAGGAAGATTTGTACACCACCCTGCGCCGCGACGGCAGCACCGAGGCCATGCTGCCCCACATGCAAACCCGCGAAGCCCTCTACCGAACCCTGCGCTATCACGAATACGAGGCGCTGGATCAGTCAATCGTGGAAACGGTTCTGCCAAAGGTCGGCGAACCGGCATAAAAAACCCGGTCGTCAAACCCCGCGACCCGCCGGAAGGGGACACCATCCCCTTCCCCCCACCCGTTCCGCCGCGCGCGGCCCGTCATCGCATCGACGCATCGGCCGACCGCCCGCGCAGGATGGTCGCGCCTGCCGCATCATGGGGCAATGCCGCGCCATATGCCTGCGCATATCGCGCGGCGAAAGCCGCCCGCTCCAGCCTTTCACAATAATCGAGATACCGGATCAACGCCCGTTCCGCGCGCGGCGTCCGCCCATGGAGCCGTCTGTAATGGCGCCAGAGAACCATCACATTCACCGACCACGCATCATAAGCGTGTTCGGCGACCCGTTGACGGATCGCGGGAGGCAGCACGTCGAACGCCTCCCAGTCATCCCCATCGTATCGCCGCCACATCTCATGCCGCACCGTCCGCTCGTTGCCCGCAACCGGCAGCGTCCCGGCCTCCGTGCCACCTGCGGACAACACGCAAACCCCAGCTCTTTCGTCCATCACAGCGGCCGCCCATTCCGTTCTGTTCGGCCCAGTCTATATCGTATATTATAACATAACAATACAGCCTATCGCGGACGGCTCCCCTCCTCCGCCCGCTTCGATCACGCCCCCTCCTCTTCCACCCCCGCGCACGCCGCCTCCCGTCCGGACAAAGAGACAGGCGGGCGTCTGGCGCGGCGCGGTTTTCTATGGGGAGGGATGGAGGACGGAACACGCGAATAGGGCCTCCCGGGAACCCTATAATCCGCCCCTTGGGAGGTGGCTGCGCTGGGGAGAATATCGGCGCTCTCACCGCGTGTTCCGCGCCTGCACGATGACGGACGGATACGGGAAAATCAATGGCGCAGATCAGACTGACCGGGACGATGCGCGAGATCACCTCGGCCCTGGACCGCATCGCCGCGATCGGGCGCAACCCGTCGCGGGTGCTGGCGGCGGTGGGCGAGGAATTGATCCAGTCCACCCAGCGGCGGTTCGAGACCCAGACGGCGTCGGACGGCACGCCCTGGGCGCCGCCGAATCCGCATTACGCGGCGGACAAGGCGGCGGCCCGGCACCGGCCGTTGGCTGGATCGTCGCGATGCAGGCCCGCCAGGACGGCATCTGGGGGCGTGTCGAATGGACGCCCGACGGACGCGCCCTCGTGGAAGGGCGCGCCTATCGCGGGATTTCGCCCGCGTTCTTCGCGCCGAACGGCCGGGTGACGCAGGTCGCCCGCGCATCCCTCACCAATCTGCCCAACCTGCAACTCGCCTCTCTGCACAACCAGGGGAACCGAATGGACCTCGCTGACATCCGGCGGAGGCTCGGCCTCCCCGAAACCGCGACCGATGCCGACGTGGCCGCCGCGCTGGCTGGTGCGCCCCGATGGCTACGTCGCCGCGACATCCCGCGCGGGAAAATGGTCACCCATCGAAGCGGCCCTGTCGAAGATCGTGGTCCCAACAGTCCACGACCCGAAAACGTAAGATCCTGTCGGAGAATCCACGCCCGCCACGATCCGCCATCCCGTGCGAACGGGCTCCGCTCCGGATCAGGTCCGCCCCCGACGCGGCGGCTCCTCACCGGTCACACGCTGCCAATATTCATCGGCCCGCTTCTCGAACGTCGCCGCATCGCGGGCATCGCTCTGATACAGCGTCCCCTTCGGGAGGGGCGCATAAACCTGCTCCACCCAACCGCGCGGGTCGTCATGGGGAAAGCGATATCCGACATGGCCGAGCGACGCCGCCCCCTTGTAATGGGTATCGCGCAGATGCAGCGGCACCGCGGCAGGCGGATTGCTCGTCACATACTGCATGGCGGTAGAAATCCCCCGGCACGCCGAGCCCGATTTGGGCGCCCGCGCCACATGCAGCGCCGCATGCGCCAGCACGATCTGCGCCTCGGGATACCCGATCTTCTCCACGGCCTGCATCGCCGCCACGGCGGTCTGGAGCGCGGTATTGTCGGCCAGCCCCACATCCTCCGACGCATGGATCATGATCCGCCGCGCGATATAGCGCGGGTCTTCACCGCCATGGATCAGGCGCGCCAGCCAGTACAGCGTGGCATCCGGGTCCGACCCGCGCATGGATTTCACAAAGGCCGATACGACATCATAATGCGCATCGCCCGACCGGTCGTGATTGACGGGCGCCGCCGCATAAGCCTCATCCAGCATCGCGTCGCTGACCGTGACCGCCCGCGCCTCATGCCCCACCGCCAGGCTTTCCAGCGTCGTCAGCGCCCGGCGCGCGTCGCCCCCCGAACGGCCCGCGATCCGGCGAACCTGCTCCCCCGTCAGCCCGATCTCCACGCCCTCGGCGCGCAGATGGCCGATGCCACGCCGCACCACCTGCTCCATCTCGTCGAGACTCAGCGGCTCCAGCTTCAGGATCGTCGAGCGCGACACCAGCGCCGGGGTCAGCACATGATACGGGTTGCCGGTGGTGGCCCCGATGAAGTCGGCCGTGCCTTCCTCGCAGATCGCCAGCAGGTCATCGGTCTGGGTCGCCGTGAAGCGCTGCACTTCATCGACGAAGATCAGCAGCGGCACCATCCGCGCCTCGTCCGCCAGCTTGCGGATGTCCGAAACACCGCTGCGCGTCGCATGCAGCGGGCGGAACCGCTTGCCGAGCATGTTCCCCACGGCCCGCGCGATCGAGGTCTTGCCCACGCCGGGCGGTCCGTAAAGGATGACGCTGCCCAGCGCCCCGCCGGCAATCCGCCGGCGCAGGATCGACCCCGGCGCGATCGCCGCCGACTGCCCGATCACGTCATCCAGCGTCGCCGGGCGCAACTGGGCGGCCAGCGGCACCCGCCCCAGCGGCGCCCCGCTGTCGAAAAGATCGCTCATCGCTCACCCAGGGACCGAATAGCCCGGACCAACGTGGGCGCGCCCCGCCTAATCATCCAACCGCACCGAACGCCCCCGCTTGATACCCGCCCGATGGGCCTTGCCATCCAGCCGGCGCTGGCGCGCGGCCCGGCCCGGCCGCGTGGCCACGCGAAAGGCGGGGCGATGCGCCGCCTCGCGGATCAGTTCGGCCAGCCGCTCGATGGCATCCTCGCGGTTGCGCAGCTGCGTGCGAAACCGCCGCGCCGTGATCACGATCACCCCATCCCGCGTGGCACGGCTACCCGCGACTTCCAGTAGCCTGGCCCGCACCCGTTCGGGCAGCGAGGGCGAGCGCGCGGCGTCAAACCGCAACTGCGCCGCCGTGGCCACCTTGTTGACGTTCTGCCCGCCAGGGCCGGATGCAAGGATGTAGCTGACCTCCAGCTCGGTCTCGGCCAGCGACAGTCCGGGAAGGATCGGGATTGCCATGGCGCGCGACATAGCATGTTTCGCGCCGCCACGCGCTATTCCTCCATGATCGCAGATCTGCCGTCTATCCGCGTGTGGGCAGTTCGAACATATCAATGGTTTCAGGTTCATCCTGTCCAGAGGCAAACCACGCCTGCGCCAGCGGGTGAGAGAGCATCCGCTCCAGATAGCGCCCGGCACGACCTTCCAAGGAAACACCGTAAGTCTGGAAGCGGGAAGCCACCGGCGCGAACATGATATCGGCGGCCGTGAAGTATCCAAACAGCCAAGGCCCCCCAGGGGGGTTCTCCGCCGTCTCCCCTATCGCCGCCACGCGCGCGATATCGGCTTCAACTTCCAGCGTCCGCTGGGGCCGCCGATTGCGCCCCCCCCCGCAATACCCGATACCGACACTCCCGAAGCCCTGGCTCCGGGAGTGTTCGTGTTTTTGGCCCTCTGATCGCGTGACGCGGCGAAGTCGAGCAGGTTTCCGAGTTCGCCATGGAGCGTGGCGTGCATCTCGCCCCGGCCTTTGCCGGGATGAAGCACGATCTTCTCGATCAGGGCGCGGATGGCCTCGGACGCTTCCTGCCGGTCCTCGGGGTGGTTCAGGGTTTCCGCCAGCCGCTCGACCTTGTGCTTGAAGATCGCCGCGACATTGGGATGGATACCCGCCTCGACCCGGCCCCGAAGGCCGCGATGGGTCTTCATCGCTAGGTCCTTGAGGAACAAGGCGTTCATCGTGCCTTTGCGGCCGCCGTGAAGTTCGGAGATCTCGCCCTCGGCCAGGGTGACAATGGTCACGCCGGCAAACTGGAGACGCTTGAACAGGGTAGCGACGTCGGCCTGGTCGCGGGACACGCGATCGAGGGATTCGGCCAGCACGACGTCGAACTGCCCGGCCTGAGCCGTCGCGCAGCACGGTCTGGATGCCGGGGCGCAGGATCATGCTGGCCCCGAAGATGGCCGCGTCGCGGTAATACTCCACCACCTGCCAGTCCTCGCGCGTGGCGCGTTCCTCACAGAGGCGGAACTGGTCCTCGATCGAAGCCCCCCGCTGGTTATCCGAGGATTAGCGGGCATAGAGAGCAACGCGGGTCATGGCGAATCTCCCGATAGGTGGTTTTGTAAGGTTTACCTCTTGCGGTTTCTGCCGCTGGGCTGATGTGTCCGATCGGCTGACGTCTCCGGGATGCGCCCGGTTGCCGCCGTGTAGATGTCGCTATCCTCGCGGCGTCCGACCGCGATGACGAAGATGACGATCCGCTGTTCCACGACCTGATAGACGAGGCGGTAGCCGTCCTGGGGCAGTTTGATCTTGTAGAATCCGGCGAGATCGCCGTGCAGTTCGTTACCGGGAGAATACGGGTTCAGAACCAGTTTTTCGAGTTTCTTCTCGAACTTCCTGCGAATGCTGCCGTCCAGCCCATCCCACTCGCGGAGAGCACGATCGTCGAACTCGATCGCGTATTCAGTCATCCGGATGGCGGGCCTTCAAGTCCGCCAGCCTCATGCGATGACGCGGCGCGGGATCGGCGAGGCGTTCGCGGACGATCTCGATCAGCCTTGCATCCTCGTCGGTCACAAGGCGGCGCTTGACCGGCGGCTGGCCGGTCTCGGCGATATAGGCCAGGGTATCGCGCAGCACGTCGGACAGGGACATGCCTTGCGCCGACAGCTTCGCGACAGCGGCGGCCTTGAGGGTGTCATCGACACGGAACGTCACGGCGGACATGGCTTCCTCCTGATTGCAGGACAAATGTAATACATTTGTACGAATAAAGGAAGCGCAAAACAGGTGATCCCGGCCTGCCTGAAATGGTGCCCTGGATGGGACAGGCGTCATTCATCTGGTTCCTCTCGACTTGCTGTCCTTCGGTCTGACGGATCGTTGTCGTTGGCTGTGTCAATCTGACCCAGCCGCCGTTGGAATTCCTCGCGGGCGATCTGGCGTCCAAGCATCCTGGCGAGGATGAACACCAGTTTCGTCCATCCGCGCTTTCATCGCCGGATCGGATGCGGTTCCCGACGGGTTATTATCATTGGCCGGCGCGATCGGCCCAGTCTTCGCCCTGCGGTCCTTGTCCGTCATCGTCCTGCCCTTCCCGTCTGGAGAGAACCGGATCATGGGGCATGAAAAACGAATACCTCAAGGCAAGGGCGTTGTACTTTGGAAGCGAGGAAATGGTACTCGTGTCGGCAATTGTCGGCGTGTGCGTACTCTGGCGTATCCGGGCGTAATCCGGCGGACGACAAAAGGAGAACGCTCGGTGATATGATGAATAACTATTAATTATTCTGATGGTTTTGTGAATGAGGCGGGGCGTCAGAAGCACAGAATCTTCAGTTGAGCGCCGCATAATTCACGGCGTTGCTACACCTGCTTTTGCCATAGCGCCGGATCGTGATGGGGCAGGCAATGAAGACGCGATAGAGGGCGCCAAAACCTGCCTTTCTGCATTTTTGATGCCTCTTGACACCATGCACGGAGTTCCCAGATTGAATTTGCCGGCCGCCGAAGGGGTCGGCAGACAGAACTATCAGTTTTGATCTTGTGTCCATGTTGCTCAAA
>NZ_JBDNXE010000095.1:0-16265 GCF_047721585.1 Gluconacetobacter sp. | reverse complement strand
TTCTGGTTGGCAGAGTTTTCGTAGATATCGGGAATGCGTAGCTTCGGCTTCCACAGGAACGCATGATCCGCTCCCTTGAAAATCTGACGCTGTTCAGCAATCGAATGGACGACCGTTTCCAGGGAGGAGCCGCGATAAGCGACCCCGAATGTGCCAGCAGCAATCTCGGCAACCACCTGCTGCAGACCGCGGCGGATAGAGCGAAAGTTCTTGAGGCGTTCATCCCACAGAAACCAGTTCTGATAAGTGCCTGCCGTATCGTCCCGCCAGCGGAGAATGAGGTCTCGAATAAGGTCGGTCATTAATCCAGAAGCTAAAATTACATTCGCTTCCGAGCCTGATTGTAACAGCGTCTCACGTCAATGCGGATAATCGCAAGTGGTTGCGCGGTATGATACCCTCGATTTGAACTTATTTCTCCTAAACCTCTGGAATTAAACAGTTCTCCAGAAGATGGCCCCAATTTACGCATAGCAAAACCCCGCTAAGCTGTTGACTTAGCGGGGTTTCAGAAACTGCAAGTGGTTGCGGGGGCACGGTCTGGCCGATACCAACACTCATTAGCTGTTGCCATCTAAATCGATTTGAGCTCTGAATTATAAAAGAAACGAGCACCAATGTCACGCCAACCACTACGACCGCGCGAGGGACGTCGGGTATACGATTGATCGGGCAGATTCGAAGATAGAGGCCGTTTCGCCGGACGGAGAACGAAAGCAGCGATGAACCCGTTGGACGATTTCCTGCCGCGCTTCAATTTCAGTGAACGACACAGTATCGATATCTGTGCTCCGGACAGCCGCATCATGAACGCGGTGGCAACATGGCGGAATGACGACGATCCGCTGGTCCGCTCTGCCATCCGCCTGCGCGAAATGCCCACCCGGCTGTTCGGCCGCGCGCGGCGGCAGCATCTGGACCTCACCGACTTCACGCTGCTGGAACGGCAAGGCGATACGGCATTGGTCTATGGTCTCATCGGCACGTTCTGGCAGGCGGATTACGGATTGTGCGACATTCCCTCGACGGACGCTTTTCTCGCCCCTCGCCATGACGACGTCTGCAAGCTCACCCTCGGCTTCACCGTCCAGCCGGGTTCGAGCAACATCCATCGTCTGGTGACGGAAACCCGGGTGCTTTGTATCACGGAGCGAGCCGCGCGTCGCTTCACGCCCTATTGGTATCTGATCCGCCCGGTCAGCGGCCTGATCCGCCGTCGCATGCTTGCGACCATTCGGAAACAGGCGGAAACTTCGTCCTGTCAACAGCCCCAGGCGGCATTGCCATGAAGCTTTATGATTACCCCACCGCCCCCAATCCATGGCGTGTACGCTTCTTCATCGCCGAGAAAGGGCTGACGATGCCGACCGTTACGGTCGATCTTGCCAAGCGCGAGCAGTTCACGCCCACGTTCCGCGCCCTCAACCCCTGCTGCACCGTTCCCGTTCTGGAACTAGATGACGGCACCGCGATCAGCGAGGTGCCTGTCATCTGCCGCTATCTGGAAGACCGGCATCCCGATCCCCCTCTGATGGGTGACACGGCAGAACAGCGCGCCATTATCGGCATGTGGGACCGGCGTATGGAGATCGACGGCTATCTTGCCGCGATGGAAGCCGTGCGCAACAACCTGCCGGGACTGTCGGGGCGCGCTCTGGTCGGGCCACACAGCTATGCGCAAATCCCCGAGCTTGCCGCGCGCGGTCGTCAGAGGCTGGCCGACTTCATGGCCGATCTGGATGCCCGGCTGCACAATGTGTCTTATGTCGCAGGTGACACCTTCTCGATCGCCGACATCACAGCGTTCGTCACCCTGGATTTTGCCCGTAGCCGACTGAAGCTGGAATTGCCGGACGAAGCTGCCGCCCTACGAGCGTGGTTCGCGAGCATTGCAGAACGGCCAAGCGCGCAGGTATGATAGACTTTGTCAATCATCGCCTTAAATCCCAACAGAATGGACATATCCTGTCCGATCGTGGCATTCCGGATGTCACCGGATATCTGCGCCTGTGCAATCTTTCCGTTCCATCCCATCTTGATACCGCAGCGCGACGCTCCTTTATCAAACAGGTATTCATTGCCCCGTCGTGGCCGGAAATTATGCTCAGGATGCCGAACGCGAACAGACCGTTGAAGAAGCGATTACCACCCATGCCGTTATGGTCGAGACCTACCAACATTACGGCTACATCCCCGAAGAGCCTCCTCTTTCATCAGCGGAAGACGCAATTTACGATAACTGCTTTCCTGAAAAGTCCGTCCAGCTTCATCGCGAACATGAACCAGATCGTTTACAATGACGCTTTCCGGCTCATATTCGAGCACACACGTGATGATGCGGTGATCGTCAGCCCGGACAGGAATAAAGCGATCCACTTCGGTCAGTTCCTGTGAAAGATCACGAAAGGTCAGAACGAAGCCTCCGCCTGGCGTCAAAGCGTCGTAAGCATCACGATAGAGTTTTGAGACGTCGGTCCGCTTGTCCAGATGGGTCAACGTATCGCCCATGCAAACGATTGCATCCGTCGAGCCCGGCTCAATCAGTGCAGAAAAATTACGCAGGTCTGTGAGGACTGTCCTGACCTGACAATCAGTTCTGACATTCTTCAGTTCCGCCAGATGATCGGCGGGTAGTCGAGAAGATTTCTTTCATAGTGATATGTATCATTCGATAGAACGACCCAACCGTCAGTTTTCAGGCTTACTATTACTGACCGGGCGTCTGACCGCCCCCATAATGCATGTTCGATGCAAGGAGCCTGCTCCTTAAATCCATTAAGGATATTTACCCGCCCGGCAAAAATAAGGCCCACACCAGCGTGGACGTCGCTTTCCTCCCTCCAACCACTCACGTGTGGGATGCGGTTTGACAACATTGAACTGGTCACGAATTCGATTTCGCGCAGCAGGATATGGAACTAAACGGAATCGGAACAATAAATATTGCCGCGTGATCGTAATGCAGGTGATTCAGAATAATGTTATGAATCTATCCAATATCGAAACAGCACAGGGAAAGCCTTTCGACTGGACATAACCGAAATACCCCTTATCTCTGATTTCTTCTCATAATTCCGCTCTTACCAATATTACCCGCACATAACCCACAATCATCGATGTATAATAAATAGAATTTAATATCTTTCCCGGAGGCGAGCAGTGAGACAATCGACGCAGGACTTCAGAAAATGCAATATATTTCCATAATTCCTTACATCATCTAGCTTTTATTCCCGGCCCCGACGCTCATCAAACATCGACCATGATGTTCGAGCCGTGGCGGTTTTATCTACCACACATGCTTTATCGATTTTCTCGAATGGCGCGTCCACTGTAGGAATTGGAGCCCAACCGAGCAAACCTTCATTATAGATATTGTGCGGGGAAAAATCCCAAGGTGCGGAACGATACCGCCCCGAGTAACGCCCGACAAGGCGAGCCCTTGTCTTCATCCCATCGTTCATAACGACCAGTCCCAGAAAATAGCTTCCATCTCTCGGCGCTGTTTCAGGCCGCATCCATCGTGAATGGGTGACGCGACCCTGCGAACTCGGGATGGATAAGAAAATGGAGGACATATCTAAATAGCACCTTCGTCACACATGAAGTTATATCCGCCAATTCTCTATTTCTATTTTTAAACCATCACGAAAACTTCCGAGCTCTATCTACTGCCATATTCAACAAAAAAGTAGATATAAACGGCAACGAGACTCGCCAGAGAAACGATCTGAGCAATAAATTTGGCTGACACTCCTATCCCCTCTTTTTGACAGGCATATTGTTCCTTCGCGTATTCAGAATTAATATCACCATCCATAGTGAGAACGCCTCCTGACATGACCTACGATTCAAGAAACAGTAGAAATTTTTTCAATTTGAGGACTGGAATGCATTTTCTCGTCCGCATGAAATTGCATATCCAATTTTATAGATTTCGTTTATATTGTCCGAACCTGACCACAGCCTGAATACCAGCGTTGGGGACGCGTGTTTTTAAACACAAACACGTTACTATATCAGATAGGGACAGGTCAGATTCTGATGTCGACAACCGGCGTTTGCGAGCGCCCAATGAACTTGACGCCGTATTACAAAAGCACTATCGCCCGCTTCATAAGCCAACGGACTGACATGAATCCTCGATCTAGAAACACAAATGGCAGATGGGCAGAGGCGGCCGACTACACCTCGGCTAATTGTCTTGAGGCCTGGAAAACCATTCACCGGTAAAGATCGCCCATCAACGGACGGTTTCTCGATGTCTGGTTCTTCGGGCATGCCTATGCAACCCGGAGAAGCCCCATGTTTCACGTAATGCATACACACGCTGGCCCGTCCGGCACACCATGACCGCCGAGCACGGCTTCTGGGACACCGCGCTCGCGCTATCGGTTTCCTTTGTGCTCGGGGCCATCATTGGCCTGGAGCGCCAGTATCGCCAACGGACAGCCGGCTTGCGGACGAACGTACTCGTGGCCGTCGGGGCCGCCGCGTTCGTCGATCTCGGCATACGCATGGGTGGTGCCGATGGATCGGTCCGAGTCATCGCCTATGTCGTGTCAGGCATCGGCTTCCTGGGGGCTGGCGTCATCATGAAGGATGGCGGCCAGGTCCGGGGACTGAACACCGCGGCGACACTCTGGTCAACAGCAGCTGTCGGCGCATTCTCCGGTACGGGTCTGCCGGGCGAGGCGACACTGGTCGCTCTGTTTATTCTCGCAGGCAACACCCTGTTGCGTCCGCTCGTTGCATTCGTTGATCGCCGCCCGCTGAGACCTGATACGACGGAAGCCTTGTATCGGATGCATGTGGTCTGCCGCCCGGAACATGTGTCCGCTGCACGCGACCTCCTGGCCGATGAACTGGAGCATCATCATTACCCCATACAGGACATCGAAACCTTGTCCGAGGGGGATGATTATGTCGAACTGGCGGCACTGCTCGTGCCCACATCCGCCGACCTGAAAGAACTGGATACCGTGAGCGAGCACATTGCCCAAAGTCCCGACGTCATTAGCGCCACATGGAGTGTCAGCACGACCAACTGAGGCACTCCGCATGCAGACAGTTATTCGTTACGGCGGGCGGAGCAGCCAAGCCCCATTCGTTCATTTTACGAGAGGATAAAGAATTGCCGCCTGACCTCATACCCTGAGTTAAAATCAGGAAATTTGGCAATCGTTCAGGATGAGGTCAGGTTCCTCGTATAACATGACAATTGGAACATGTGTTCCGGGCAGATTCGTGTAACGAGAGTGTTAGATTTGCGATCGATTTTCTGCCACACACGGCTTATCCAAGGAGAATCCAAATGACGTCACGGTTCCTCATAGGGACTCTGGTTATGACCTTGACCTTTGCGTCCATTGTTCCGGCCGCGATGGCTCAGAGCGGTCCGACACCAAACGCAACGGCCGATGTTCCTTCTAGTGCCGGCAAGCCGGCCGATGCCCCGAAGGAAAAGGTGCACAAGGCGAAAAAGGGTCATAATAAGAAGGTTAAGGCGTCGCCTACCGACAAGCCCTGAGAAACGGTGGAACGCTCTTAATTGGTAATCATGCCCCGATTTCCTGATGTCGCATGTTATGTTTATATGAACCAGAAGATGAAGGAAATTGCGGGCATGATACATAATTCTTCGAACAGGATTGGTTATTTAAAATATTCCAGCGTATATTTTTAACCGACAGATTAATAAATTGGTTCTATTTTCGATTGATTCTGCAGAATATCTGCATTCCATACTTGGACGACATTTAGAAATTTCCATTAACTGACGCCACATTCGGCGTCGAATTAATGATGACCTTACCACCATAAACGAAACCGCACCCGCAACGCCTGCATCAATTCGTTAGCGCATCTGCTGGCGATCATGATCGGGGTAGCGGTGAATGCGGCTCGCCGGGCGGAGGTATCGACGATAGCCGCCGCCTTGATCGACCACCGCCGTCAGGGGGTGGCTGGCCTCCTGTTCCACCATCCCCCACCGAGGGCCTGGAAAAGTCCCACTGTATCGGACAACTGGGCCGATTGGGCCTGAACCATGGTCATGCGCGCCTGCGTTTCCCCCTGCTCGGCCATCAAGACAAGCAATGTGCTTTCATCCCCATATCGCTGCCCTGTCCGCGCAAAATTCAGCGCCTGCCGCGCCTGATCCTCAGCCTTCACGCTTGCGACAAGCGTATCCGCGTCGTTGTGGATCGCATGGAGCGCGTCCGAGACATTCTGCACCGCCAGGACAATGGTGCTGCGATAATCCTCCGCGGCCTTCTGGTATGTCGCACGCGCGCCGCGTTCCTGGTGCAGTAACGTAAAGCCGTCGAACAGCGGCTGCGTGATCATGGCCGCCAGGGTCCAGGTACCATAGCCGGGGGTTGCAAACTGGCTGAAGCGGTTGACCGCCAGTCCGGGCGTCGCAACCAGGTTAAGATCAGGCAGGCGGGCCGCGACAGCGACCCCGATCTGCGCACTCGCGGCGCGGACAGTTTCCTCGGCGGCGCGGATATCCGGCCGCTGGTCGATCAATTGTAGCGGCAGGGAAACCGGCAGGTCGGTTGGCAGATGGAAGTCGGCCAGGCGGAAATCGGGCACCGATACATCCGGCCCATCCCCGGCAAGAGCCGCGATCAGATCGTGCTGGACGGCCAGTTGCTGACGCAGCGGCGGCAGCGCCTGTTCCGCCTGGGCCAGCAGCAGGCGCTGCGGCGTCACGTCGCGTTCGCCCAGATCGCCGAAGCGCGCCTGCTGTTCATTGATGGCAAGGATCGCGCGGGCTGAGGCGATGGTCCCTTCCGTCGCCTCGATCTGCCCCCGGATCGCGGCGTACTGGATGGCCGCAGCCACCAGGTTGCTGGTCAGCGACAGATAGGCCGCTTCCAACTGGAAGCGCGCCAGGGCGCGTTGCGCGTCGCTGGCCTCGATCTGCCTGCGGATGCCGCCCCACACATCCGGCATGTAGGAAATATTCAGTTGCAATGTATGCAGGTTATACAGGTAACTGTTGAAGCCCTGAACGCCCATACCCTGCGAGATCTTGTTACGCGTCGGATTGAAGAATCCGCTGATGTTGGGCCATAGCGTGCCCTTCTGCGCCGCGACGCCCTCCTGTGCCGCCAGAAGGGCCTGATGCGCGGAGGCCAGGTTGGGACTATGGGCGATCGCGTGCGTCACCAGCCCGTTCAGCGCCGGACAGTGAAACAAGTCCCACCACTGCGCCGGGATATCCTGTCCCGGCCGGAAGGATTGCATGGCCCCAGCGGTCGGGGCTGGCATCGTGCCATCAGGCGTATAGGCATTGTCCACGGACAATGCCGGGCGATGATAGTCGGGACCGACGGTACAGCCTGTAAGGGCCGCCAGCACGACCGCCGTCGCGGTGCGGCGCGGGATCGACAGGAACAGCCTCATGATCCACTTCCCGAACCAGCCGGGAGCGCCCGGCGTCTCTCCATCCGGGACTCCAGTTCGAAATAATAGGTGGGCAGGATGAACAGGGTCAGGATGGTCGCGATGCCCAGCCCTCCCACCACCACAGTGGCCAGCCCGCGCTGGACGTCGGTACCGATCCCCGTCGCCAGCGCTGCGGGCAGCATACCGACGCTGGCCACCGTCGCCGTCATCAGCACCGGCCGGAAGCGCTGCCCCGCGCCATCCAGGACGGCCACACGCAGGGGTTCACCCTCGGCCCGGAGCCGATTGAAATTCGACACCATGATGATGCCGTTCTGGATCGCGACGCCGAACAGGGCGATAAAGCCAACGGCGGTGGCAATGTTCAGGGTCTCGCCCCGCGCATGGAGCGCGATCAGCCCGCCCAGGGTCGCCATTGGCACCACGGCCAGGACCAGCGCCGCCTGGCGCAACCGACCGAACTGGCAGAACAGCAGCACGAGCATGACCGCGAACATCACCGCCAGCGCCACGGTCAGGCGCGCCTGGGCGCGCTGCGCCTGCTCGAACGTTCCGGCCCATTCCAGGCTGTAGGCGGACGGATCGTAATGCACCTGCGCCGCGATGCGGCTTTGGGCATCGGCCAGATATTGCGACAGCGGCCGCTGTCCGTTATCGAGCCGGATCGTGATCTGACGCTGGTTGCGTTCGTGCGCGATGGTGCCCTCGCCAGTACGCACGGACACATGGGCGACGACGCCCAGCGGCACGCGCGCGCCCGACGCGGTGCTCAACGGCAACTGGCGGATGATATCGAGGTTGCTGTTGATCGCACGCGGGATATGGACGGTCATGTTATAGACCCGGTCGGCGACATAGACCGACGAAACCGGTCCATCTCCGATCATGTTCTGCACCACGGCCAGGATGTCCGCGCCGGCCAGGCCATAGCGGGCGGCTTCCTTGCGGTCCACCTCCACGTCGAGTTCCGGCGATGGCGGTTCCTGGAAGATCGAGGCTGCGGCAGTGCCCGGAACCTGACGCATGATATCAACGACCTGGTTGCCGATCCGGCGCAGTTCGTGAAAATCGTCACCGTAGATGCGCAGGACCAGCGGCGAATGGGCACCGCCGACCAGGTCATTCATATTGTCGGCAATCGGCTGGCTGATGCCGAAGCTGATGCCGGGGATCGCGGCCAAACGCGCGCGCAGGCGGACGACGAATTGGGCCTTGGTCTCGCCATGCGGCCATTGGGCATAAGGACGCAGGCCAACCGGCACCTCGATGTGGGAAGGGGTCCAGGGATCGGTTCCGGAATCACTGCGGCCAAGCTGGGTGACGGCAAAGCTGGTTTCGGGGAACGAGCGGATCGCGGCGCGGATCTCGTCCGCCATCGCGCCCGCGCGCTCAAGCGACAGGCCCGAGAGCAACTGCACCTGAATCCATAGCGCGCCCTCATCGAGATCGGGCAGGAACTCCCGCCCCGCCGAGGCCCCGAGCCAGATCGTCAGGCCGAACGCGATGAGTCCGCCGGCATACGCCATCAGCGGTCGGTCCAGGCTGTATGCCAGCAGCCGGTGATAGGCATGATGCAACCATTCCAGCGGACGGTTGCGGAACAGGCGGTGCGGCTTGCGCAGCGCCAGAAACGCCAGCGAGGGCGTCAGCGTCATCGCGCAGAGCAGCGCCCCCAGCAGTGCGAAACTGACGGTGAAGGCCATGGGGCGGAACAGCTTGCCCGACGCGCCATCGAAGGCGAACAGGGGGCCGTAGGCGATGATGATGATCAGCGTGGCAAAGAAGATCGCCCGCGCCAGGGTGTCCATGATTTCCAGGACATCGCCCGGAGCCAGGACCCTGTCCGGATGTTCCTCGCGCAGGCGCAGCACGGCTTCGACCACCACGATCGCACCGTCCACGATCACGCCGAAATCGATCGCGCCCAGCGAAAACAGGTTGGCAGGCATATGCAGCGCCGTCATCAGCACGAACAGCGTCGCCAGCGACAGCGGGATGGTGACGGCGGCGACAATCGCGCTGCGCGGGCTCCCCAGGAACAGTACCAGAACGACGAAGACCAGCCCCATGCCTTCCAGCACCGTATGGGCGACCTTGTCGGTGGTGGCATGGACCAGATTGTCGCGGTCGATATAGGGCACGATCCGCGCCCCCTGCCGCGCGAGCCGCTGATTGAGCCGATCGACCCGCGTGTGGACTGCCGCCAGCACCTGCGACGGGTTCTGTCCGGTCAGGGTCGCGACGATGCCTTCCAGCGTGTCTGAATTGCCGTCCATGCCCAGAATGCCCTGGCGAACCTGATGCCCGAACTGCATCTGGCCCAGATCGCGGATGGAAACCGGGCTGCCATTATGCTGCGTCACGCCGATATCGCCCATGTCGTCCAGGGTGTGGACCATGTCGATACCGCGCACGATATAGGACTGATCGCCCCGTGTGACGCGGTCGCCGCCGACATTGACATTGTTGTTCTTCAGGGCGTTCAGGACATCGTTGATCCCGATATTGTACCGGTTCAGCGCGTCGGGATCGAGCAGGAGCTGATATTCCTTGGTAAAGCCGCCGAAATTGCTGACCGAGGCCACACCGGGGATCTGCATCAACGCCGGAATGACGACCCAGTTCTGGATATCGGACAACTGCATCAGGTTCAGGCTGTCCGATTGCAGCGTGTAGCGATAGATCTCGCCGGCCGGCCCCGTGACCGGGCCGAGCATCGGCGTCACCCCTGTCGGCAGGTTAGTCTGCGCGATTTGCTCGGTCACGCGCTGCCGCGCGAAATAGACGTCCGTCCCATCACGGAAGATCAGCGTAATCAGGGACAGGCCGAACGTGCTGCTGGAGCGGCTATCCATCAGGCCGGGCACGGTCGCCAATTGGCGTTCCAACGGTGTCGTAATCTGTTGCTCGACCTCGGCCGCCGCCAGACCGGACACCTGGGTCGTGACCACGACAGTGATCGCACCAAGGTCTGGATATGCCTCGACGGCGATGTCTCGCCAAGCCAGCGCGCCAAAACATGCAAGGATAGCCATGACAGCAAAGACGATACGTCTTTGCCGCAGGCAGAGCGCGATCAGCCGGTCAATCATCGTTCAGCAACACCGCACCCTGGGTCACGATCCGATCACCGGCAGCAAGACCGCTAATTACCCGGCAGTCAGTCCCGTCATCGAGCACCACATCAACTGTCCGACGACGAAAAACGTGAGGCCGCACCTCGACGAACACAGTGGTCGCGTCGTTGTTCATCAGGATCGCTGTCTGCGGGACCGTGATGTCCGGCGGTCGGGGAACAGCGATTGCGACATGGGTATAAAGATGCGGCGTCAGCATGCCATCTGGGTTGGTGATCGTGAAATAGGCGCTGCGCCGCCTTGTTTCGGGCTGCAAGGATGGACGCAGCCCATCGATGATGCCAGCCAGGCGCAAATCGGGAAGCACCGGCACCGTTGCGTGCACGGCCATGCCGGCCCGGACCAGCATGGCCTGATTTTCGGCCAGATCGGCAACGACCCATAATTCACGCGTATCCACCAGGGTCATCATGACTGCAGTGGGATCGGTGACGTTCATACCCGCCGCGACCGACACCGTGTCGATCACGCCGTCGATCGGCGCGGTGAGCGCCATCCGCGCCCCCTCACGAGCACCGTCCTTCACCGGCGCGTCACGGCCCAGGGCCGCCAGGCGCGCGCTGGCCCGTTCCAGTTCGGACCGGGCCTGTTCATACGCAGCCCGTGCGGCCTGCAGATCCTTCATCGCGCCGCCCCCGGCTCCGACGACATGCTGCGATCGGTCATATTGCGCACGGGCCTGCACCAGAGCAGAGCGCGCCTTGTCCTCGTCCGCACTGGCCTGCGCCATGTCGCCGGACATGATGACGGCCAGCACCTGTCCCGCCCGGACATGTGCGCCGGGGGCGACATCCAGTTGCGTGATCCGTCCCGTCAGCGGCGGCAACAGGTTGATACTACGCGAGGGCTCCGCCGTGATTTCGCCTGGTGCGTCGATATCATGCGGGCGCGCCCGAACGGTGACTGTATCTACCCGCAGACGCGATATCAGCGGAGATGCGGCATCGACAGCCAGATCCCCATTCTGTTCACGATGCACGCCTTGCGCTTCGGATATTTCCGGACCTCCAACCGCGACGAGGACGATTATCGAGACAAGGGAAAGCCAGAGCAGCTTGTCGATGCGACGAAAGTGGCGGCGCTTCATGCGTTCTTCATTCAGGAATAGGTGAGATGATATGCGATACGACGACTGAAAAAATGCACATCGGCCCCTCTGATCATGGATTCACCGATCGCTCCGGCAGCATCCGTGACAGCACGCCATCCTTCAGAATGAACTGATGAAACAGCGCTGCGCCGGCGTGACCTACCGCCAAGGCAATGATGAGCCATGCATTCCAGGAATGGAGGTTTTCGACCCACTTCAGGGTTCCGGACGAAAACCTGGTGAAGGGAGGCGGGATCAGAAAACCGAAAAAACTCATGCTTTGTCCCGCCCCCCACCGCCAAGCGAAGCCGAGGCCGGCTTCCGTCACCAACAGGCCATAGAGCACGCTTTCCATGGCGACTGCGCAGAGACGATCCAGCGGAGAGAGCAGGAACGCAAGCCGACGTCCGCCTGTCAAACGCCAATAAAGACGCACAAAAACAACCACGGACAGGACGATCCCCGCCGTAAGATGCGCGACCACCATGAGGTGGTGAACGGGCTTGGTGGGAAGGCCCCATGTCTCGCCGAGCGCGAATTGGAACAGGACCAGCAAGGCCGTCGCCCAGTGCAGAAACATCGTGAGAGCGTCATAGTGACGAAACTGTTGCGTCTGGTCCGGCGCACTCGCCTGTTTCATACGTTTTTCTCTTACCGTAGCAATTAGAAAACTGAATTATAGGCGAACTACCTGACTGCAGCCTGAACGACAACGCATAAAAAATATGAAAAAAAGCCAATGATATTCACTTGCATTGTTCGAAGAAAATACCGATTGCCCCGAGAGGATTTCGATCATACTCAAGTATAGACGTTCTCCTTCGATGGATGCCCCCATGTCCCGACTTCGCTCACATACGGAACGCCACGCCACCGAGAAACTCGGATGGCTGCGCGCGGCTGTGCTCGGCGCCAATGACGGCACATTATCCACGGGTAGCCTCATCGTCGGCGTCGCCAGTGCCCATGCCTCGCAGGGAAACATCCTCATCGCCGGCCTTTCGGCGCTGGTCGCCGGTGCCCTGTCCATGGCGGCTGGAGAATATGTCTCGGTCAGTTCACAGGCGGATTCCGAACGTGCCGACCTTGCACGCGAGAAGAACGAACTCGCCCATGACTGGGACGGCGAGGTGAAGGAACTGGCCGGAATTTACCAGCAAAGAGGTCTCGACGCGACACTAGCCCGACAGGTGGCAGTCGAACTGATGAAACATGATGCGCTCGGTGCGCATGCCCGCGACGAGCTTGGCCTGTCCGAAGCAACGGCGGCCAGGCCTGTTCAGGCGGCCTTCGCCTCCGCTGCAGCGTTTTCCTGCGGAGCGGTATTCCCCGTAGTGACAGCCGTTCTTACCCCGCCATCATACGTGGCCGGGGGCGTGTCCATCGTCTCCGTTATCATGCTGGCCGTACTGGGCGCCATCGGCGCCATTGCCGGCGGAGCTGCTCCTTTGAAACCCGCGCTGCGGGTGACCTTCTGGGGAATCGTAGCGATGATCATCACGGCCGGAATAGGCCGGATTTTTCACATCTAATTTCCTCGCCTCCCGACTAGGTCAGTAACCATCGACTGATAGCCTCCGAGATATCGGGCGACTGGGGCACAACCCCCATTTGCGGTTCGACATGCAGCAGGTTCACATCTCAAAGCTGGTGCGAGGGTATCGAGTAATAGCTGCTCTATGTCCCGGTGTCCGGTTCCTTCCGTCCAGCGACATCCCTTACCCGCTCATTGAGGAACCGCTGTCCCTTCACCAGCCGCCGGACCAGCACCTCATTGAACCGGGCATACATCTTCGCCCCCCGATCCTTCGCGGCCTCGTTCTCATTCGCCGGGATGGGAAGCTGGCGCATCATCCAGGCATGAGTATAGAGCGCGAATGCCTCGCCCAGCACAGCGACGGCCTCATCCACATCGTCGATCCGTCGCCCGAGCCGGTCCAGACGCTTGGACAGCGCCGCATCCCGGCGTTCATCGTCTTCGCCGGACACCAGCGACAGCACCGCTGCCTCGATCACCGCCGATTTCGACACCTTCCGGCGCTCGGCCAGCGCCTCGACCTGCTTGAGCAGGCCCGGCTCGAAATACACATTCATCCGCTGCCGCCTGGTCATCGCCGTTCCCCTGGTCTGGAGGTTTGATGACAGAGTGAGCTGAAAATTCCCTGACGCAAGCCCTTATTCGATCGGGATGGTACAGGGGCGTAGCCTGGCGTAAAATTGGCGGCTTTTGTCGGCGCTCCGGAACGACTCGTGGGGCATCCCGCTACAAGCCAAGTCCCCTGCCCCGTCCCAGTGCCCAGGAGATACCACCATGCTCGTCCATGGAGATCGTCATCTCCTTCTGGCGCTGTCTGCCGATCTCCGGCCGCCAGGGCACCAGGGAGAATTCATGTCCGCTTTCCACCACCGCGAAGCGCCCGCTGGCCAGATCGACAGGCCCCTTCATCGTGCCCTGGATGGTCTCGAAGCGATCGAGCGGACGCCACAGCTTCCCCCGTTTCCCAGCCATGGCCTGCCCGACCCGCTCCACTTCCCGCGCCTCCAGCGTCGCCAGCAGGTTCTTCCGGTAGCGGACCATGCCCTCCGGGGTGAGGCTGGCATCGCCACGGTCGAGCAGAGCTTTTTGCCGTCTGGCCAGGGCATCACCCACTTCGCCCCCAAAGCCCGCCTCCACCCGGTCGGCCTCACGGCTTACCCCGGCCACCAGACGCCGGTCGAGCCAGGTCGCGCCATCGGAGCCGATCTGCGCCTCAAGATCGAAGGCCGACAGCAGCCGCACCGTCGCCTTCGGGGCACGGGCGGTGTCATAGGCGATGGAGCGTTGCTGGAAATCCTCCGGGATGCGCCAACGGTCGGCGTCCAACCGCTCCACGATCCCCGCCCGACGCAGAGCTTCCAGACGACGGACATGCCCTTTGATCAGCTCTTCCGGCGTGCCTTTCACGCTCCAGCGGTCGAGCTGCATCCGCTCCAGATGGGCGGAAGGGCGATAGATCCCATCTTCGGTATGGGCGAGGATCGCCCGGTCAGATGGACGCGGCTTGTCAGGGACCGGAGCGGCAGCGATCTCCACGATCGCACCACCGGGGATGTCCTCCATCTGGACGGGATCGAAGCCGCGCAGATGATGCACCCGTCCGTCGATCCCATCGACCACCAGCGACAGTTTTTCCCCGAGTTCGTCGGTCAGATGCCGGTCCACCAGCCGCCCGGTGACCGATTTGTCTGGAACCTCGCCATGGAAACGGAAATGCGCCGGGTCGCGTGTCGGCGCTGTTCCCTTGTCGCGCGCTTTCAGGGCACGGTGCATCTGCTTCGTGATGTCGTCCTGCTCGCCGAGATTGCGCAACCGCTCTTCCAGCCGTTCGTCGAGCGTCCATCTGCCGGGTTCCGTCTGGCTGGCCAGTCCCATGCGTTCCAGCTTCGCGAGACGTGACAGGCGCAGCCGTCGGTCGACCAGATCGGAGGTCGATGTCTTGATGTCAGGGCGCATGTCGAGATGGTTTTCGCGTGCCTGCGCCAACAGGGCGCGGTCGATACGGGTGAAGCGATCGCGGTCGATCTCGGTTTCCAGTTTCCGGCGCTGCTCGATCTCGGACACGGGACCGAGGTCGAGCGTCACGATTTCGGACGCGCGTTCGCGCAGGCCATGGGTGATGTAGCCGCCATTGATGACGAGGTCGTTGCCCTGGTCGTCGCGACCGTTGATCACGACATGGACATGGGGATGCGCGGTGTTGAAATGGTTCACCGCCACCCAGTCCAGACGTGTGCCGAGATCGGCTTGCATCCGCGTCATCAGATCGCGCGTGAAGTCGGTCAGATCCTCCAGCCGGTCGGCGTCTTCCGGTGAGACGATGAAACGGAACTGATGCCGGTCCTCAGCGCCGCGTTCGAGGAAGGCTTTCGCATCGGCTCGGTCGGTCCCCGCGCCATACAGCACGCCACGCTCGCCGTCGCGGGACGTGCCGTCACGCTGGATGTAACGCAGGTGGGCGGCGGCTCCGCCTCCCTTCCCGGCCTGACGCACCACACGCGCCTTCACGGTCACACGCCGGGAACCAGGAACCTGATGCCGCCAGCCGGTGATCCCGCGTGCACGGACGAAGGACGCGCCACTCCCGCGACCCACCCCACGGGTGGAACCGGAACGCGACGCGTTCCCCGCACGCGAGGTCGCACCCGACCCAACAGATGAACGGCGGCCATCGCCGCCGCCTGACCCGCTGCCGCCCCTCTTTCCGGGGGACAGAGATAGCTTTCGAACCTGTGTCCGAATGCCCGCTAGGAAGTCGACACGACCACGTGTCGCGCCACCCTTCGAGCGAAGGCGTCCAACTCTGGGACGGAACGCGGCGTCGTCATCCTGCGCCATGGCCGAAACCTCGCCAAAACCGGGCTTTCCGGGGAACAGTGCCGTCAGAAACGGCGGGAAACCCTCACTCCTGAAAAATGACGGCTCAAACACATAAAATCCAGAGTGCCACTCAAACTTTCCCTAACCCCATGTGCAGACAGAGAAAACCGCAGGTCGGGACTGGCAGGAGTGCCAGGTCCTTTAATCTTTCCCTCACGTTTTTTCTTCTTTTCGGCCTATGAATTCGACTTTTCCGAATCTGATG
>NZ_JBDNXE010000094.1:0-16967 GCF_047721585.1 Gluconacetobacter sp. | reverse complement strand
TGGTCGGGGCGCCCGGACTCGAACCGGGGGCCTCGTGTACCCAAAACACGCGCGCTACCAGGCTGCGCCACGCCCCGAACCTGGGGGGAAGCTATGAGTCCTTGAGGGCGCTGACAAGCGCCCCACGAAATTTTTCCTATGGCCGCATGCGGATCAGCCAGTCGTGTTGCCCTTGCGTGCCAGGGGGGGGATGAACAGGGGCGCGGTATCCCATGGGAACAGGACCCAGGTCTCCTGCGGTACTTCGACCACGAACAGATCGGTCAGCGGCTTGCCGGACGGCTTGGCGTACAAGCATGCGAACAGCGCCTTGGGCAGGAGCTGGCGTACGATCTGGGCGGTGACGCCGGAATCGACCAGGTCGTCGATGATCAGGAATCCTTCGCCGTCACCGGCGGCCACGGGCGACTTCAGTACCGTGGGGAGGCCCTGCTCTTCCTCGTCATAGGTCACGACCGAGATCGTTTCGATCAGCCGGCAGTCGATTTCCCGCGCGATGATGGCTGCTGGGATCAGGCCGCCACGGGTGACGGCCACGATTCCTTTGAAAGGGCCGCGGGGGATGAGGATTTCGGCCAGTTGGCGGGCATCGCGATGAAGCTGGTCCCACGTTACGGTTGCATAGTTGGTGGCCATCAGAACAGCTTTCCTCCATCTGGCACGGTCAGGTCGGGTCTGATCAGGACGACGTCGCCCTTCGTGTCGGGCATGCCCAGGGTCAGGACTTCACTCAGGAACGGGCCGATCTGGCGCGCCGGGAAGTTGACCACGGCGCAGACCTGCCGTCCGATCAATGTATCGGGCGTGTAATGGACGGTGATCTGGGCCGACGAGCGCTTCACGCCGATCTGCGGCCCGAAATCGATCCATAACTGATAGGCCGGCTTGCGGGCTGCGGGAAAGGGGCGGGCCTCCACGATGGTGCCTACGCGGATGTCGAGGCGTGCGAAGGTCTCGAAATCCGTGGGGGGAAGCGGCGCGGATGGGACGGTCTCTGTCATGGAACGGTTTTGCCCGTGCGGCGGCGGATTTGCAAACCACCTGCGGCCGTAGATGTCTGATGATCGGGGTGTGATGGCACGCACGAGAGACAGTGGATGGTAAAAATCCGTCATCGGGCTATTGTTCGTCCACCATGCCAGATCACTCGGACCGGGCGGACGAATCGCGGGCGCCATCCGCCGCCCCCATGCAACCGCCGGCGCGCCTGTTCAGCCATCGGGGTTTCGCCGTTTTTCTGACGGCCCGGACCCTGTCCTCGTTCTCTTCGCAGGTTCAGGCCGTGGCGGTCGGATGGCAGATCTACATGTTGACCCATAGCGCGAGTGCGCTGGGTTGGGTCGGTCTGGCGCAGTTTTTGCCGATGTTCTGCTTTACTCTGGTCGCCGGGCATGTTGCCGACCATTTCGACCGACGCTTCATTACCGCGACCTGCCAGATGCTCGAAGCCTGCGGGGCGTTCATCATGGCGATCGGGTCGTTCGGCGGCTGGCTGACGCCTGGCATGATCTACGGCATGGTCGCGCTGTTCGGAACCGCCCGGGCGTTCGAGATGCCAAGCCAGCAGACGTTCCTGCCGGCGCTGGTGCCTCCGGCACTGTTTGCGCGCGCGGCCGCGCTGTCGTCTTCGTTGTTTCAGGTGGCGTCGATCATGGGGCCATCGGTGGGCGGTCTGTTGTACGGTGTTGGGGCAGGGATCTGCTACGGCGTCTGCATGGTCGGGTTCGGGCTGGCGTCGTTGGCGACGCTTGGTATGCGGCTGGAGGCACCGACACGGGTGCGGCGGCCCATGACGTTGGAAACGGTCTTGGGAGGGCTTCATTTCATCCGGGCTCATCCTGAGATGATGGGGGCGATCTCGCTCGACCTGTTCGCGGTATTGCTGGGTGGCGCGACCGCTATGCTGCCGCTCTACGCCGATTCCATTCTGCACGCCGGGCCGACCGGATTGGGTATCCTGCGGATGGCGCCGGCGCTTGGGGCGCTGCTGGTCGCCCTGATCTTTGCACGCTGGCCGTTGAAGCGCCGGGCAGGCGAGGCGATGTTCGCTGCCGTCGCCGTTTTCGGTGTCGCGACGATCGGGTTTGGTCTGTCCCGTTCGCTGGTGGTGTCGGTGGTGGCCCTGGCAGTGCTGGGAGGGGCGGACGTGATCAGCGTGGTGGTTCGTGGCGCGCTGGTGCAATTGCGCACGCCTGACGAAATGCGGGGCCGGGTTTCGGCGGTGAACATGCTGTTCATCGGGTCGTCGAACCAGTTGGGCGAGTTCGAGAGCGGCATGCTGGCCAGCCTGATCGGTCCGGTGGAGGCCGTGGTGCTGGGCGGTGTCGGCACGATTGCGGTCACGCTGCTGTGGATGAGGCTATTCCCCGGCCTGCGGCGGCTGGACCGGCTGGACGATATCCGTCCGGCGGGATGAGCCGGCAAGGCGCCGGCCATCGGACATCATATAGAAGGAGCGGGCGGATCTGGGTATGGTGGCGTTTCGAATGGATCAGGATAGCCGTTCTTCATGCCCGTCTCCACGCTTCCGACCGGTCCATCCATCGCGCTTGTCTGTCTGCTGATCGGGTTTCTCTGCCAGGTTGCCCGTCACTATCGGCGGGACCCGGCGCTGCTTCTGGTTGAGATGGGGACGTTCGCCGCGGGGGTTGGCATTCCGCTGGTGGTGATGCGTCCGGCGGTTCCGGATTTTATCGCCATTTCGTTCGGGAACGGAGCCCTGATGTTCGCCCTGGCCATGTTCTGGCAGGCCGTGGCGCAACTTAATGGCAAGTCTGTCTCGCGCTGCGGACTTGCTGCCCCGGTTCTGATCTGGCTGACTTTTTGCGCGTTGCCGCAATTCCGGCATTCGCTTGGCGTGCGTGTGGAAATCGCTATGGTGATGGCGATCACGCTGGTGGTGCTGGCGCTCCGACAACTGATCCGGCTTCCGCGCGAAACCCGCTCGCATCAGATGCTGATCATTGTATCGGGGTTGCATGTTCTGAGCTGTGTTGCTCGGGGGCTTCTGGTGGCGTTGCCGTCGCTGGCGCTTTGGGTGCCCCTCATGATGGCGACCATTCCTTTCGAGATGCTGACCTATGTGGTTCTTTGGCCCGGCCTGATGCTGACCCTGGTTGCTGAACGGGCGGTTCTCGAGGCGCGGGCGGCGGCCCTGCGGGATGACATGACCGGCTTGCTGAACCGGCGGGGGTTCTGGCAGATGGCGGAACATGTGCCGCAGCGGGGCATGCTGCTGTTCGATATCGATCATTTCAAGCGTATCAACGATACGTTCGGTCATGCGACAGGTGATTCTGTGATCAGGCATTTCGGCACCGTGGCGACGGCGGTCATGGATCGCGAGGCCGTTTTCGGGCGGATCGGCGGCGAGGAGTTCGCGGCGGCGGTCAGTGGCCTGTCCGAGGATCAGTTGGGCATGCTGGCCGAGCGGGTACGCTTGGCCTTCGAGAGGACGCCCCTGTCCGATGACCTGCTGGCGACGGTCAGCGTCGGCTATGCCTGTGCCACGGTTCCCGACCGGTCGCTCGGTGAACAGATGGCGCTGGCGGATGCGGCTCTCTATCGCGCCAAGCAGCAGGGGCGTAATCGCGTGGAAGAGGCGGTTGCAGAGGGCAATTCCACCGTTTTCATGCCTGTCCGGGTTTGTCGCAGGACCATCGAAGCCGGGGAAAGCCTATCCGCGGACCTGGATTCGGTGGCTGCCGCTCCGAACGGCCAGGCCTGACCTCCTGCATCCAGACTCGCATCCGGACCTTACCGGCACCATGTACGTGGGCGGCGTGGTCGCTGCGCGCGGTACGGGGACGGGGGCATCGCCCCGGTAAAAATTTTCATGAGATGTGTGATGAAGTGGATCGTCTGCGGCACATAAGCGTTTCATATCCCCAGAGCGGAAATGATTGGTCTTTCGTGGAGTGAGGAATGATCTGCCAGTGTCTCGGAACCTGGCCGGGAATGCTTGTTATTGGTAATTCGGAAGTATTTAGAAATAAAAAGATAATCAGATATCTTCCAGGAGGGGAATTTGTTATCGGAAAGAGAAAATGAGGGGAGGGTTTCTGTCGTTGTTCCCTTGTACAATCATGCTTCATACATTGTGGGTGCGCTTCAGAGCGTGATTGACCAAGGAAACATTGTTAAAGAAGTTATTGTTATTGATGACGGGTCGAAAGATGACTCGCTGCGCATCGCGCGGCAATTTGCGATCGGCAACCCCCGGATCCGGATATCCAGCCAGAACAATTCCGGTGCGGCCGTAACCCTGAACCGGGGGGTGCAGATGGCAAGCGCCGAGTTTGTGGCCATTCTGAATTCGGATGATGTCTGGGCACCGGGTCGGCTGGATCGCCTTGTCCGGGCACTGGACCTGGATGTGGGGTTGGATCTTGCGGCCAGCGGCCTCTCGTTCATCAATGATGACAGTGTCGAGATTCGCAACGCCTGGTATGAAAAGGTGCGGGATAGATTCATCGAGCGCCGAGATCTTGGTCTGGCGCTGATGGATGCCAATATTCTGATGACGACATCGAATTTCGTCATCAGGCGTCGTGTGTTCGATGAACTGGGCGGCTTCGCGGACCTCAGATACGCTCATGATCTGGATTTCGGTCTGCGGCTAACGCTTAACGGTCGTCGGATCGGTTTCATCGACCGGGCGCTCATGGCCTATCGGGTGCATGAAACCAACACGATCAAGGAAAACCATGCCAGCGTCCGTGTCGACTGGGCTATGGTGGCGTCATTCTTTCTTTGGAGCCTGTTGCGCAACGGGTCGCGGAATGTTGAACGAATCCAGCTGGCTTGGCAGATTCTGGAGACGCACAATCTGACTCGGGCGGCGCGTGAATGCCTTCGCTATTTCGATGCTCATCCCTCCGCCTCGCTGGCCACCAGTGACCTGCTTGCCGATTCGGTCACGAAATCGAAGCTGCTGTTGGCGGTATGATGAAAATTCTCTTTGTCAGTAATCTTTTCCCCCCGAACCAGATCGGGGGCTACGAAGTCCTCTGCGCCCGCGTAGCCGGTTTGATGGCGCGGCTTGGGCACGAGGTGCATATTCTGACGAGCTGCTATGGCGGCAGGCTACCCGTCTCTGATGAAATGCCTGTCAGTCAGGGGCTGCGGTTGCTCTGTGGCGACACTATCTATCACGCTTTTGCCAAAGGGGATCTGCGTCGTCAGGTTATCTCCGACGACAATGCGATCGTGACCCAGGAAATGGTTGAACGGCTGCGCCCCGATGTTGTGTTTGCCTGGAATCTCTACGGTCTTCATAGAGAGTATTTCCATGTGATCGAACGTCTCGGTGTGCCGGTTGTCTGCATGCTGACCGACAACTGGCTTGCCGAGATGATGGCGCGGGATTTCATAGGCACCTATTTCCAGCGTCAGGTTTATGGTGACAGGCCGGGTGGCGGTCTGGTTCCGGTCGAGCCCGTTCACAAGTTGAAGGTTTCGGCGATTTTTGGCGCTCGCTCGATGCAGGATCTTTATACCGCCGCCGGACTTGGCTTTCGGGACGCGACAGTCATTCATAACGGCGTCGACCTGACGGCGCCGCTCGCCCGTGAACGCAAGCCCCGCCGGGAGTGTGGCGACAATCCGATCCGGTTGCTATTCGCCGGCCGCCTTGTCCGGCTGAAGGGGGTGCATACCGCGATCGAAGCCCTGGCCGAACTCGATCGGCGTTCAGTCTCCGGGCAGCGATCCTTTGTCCTGAACATCGTCGGGGACGCGACGGATGAGGCTTACTTTGCCCAATTGACATCCCTGATCGCGAAACTGGGACTGGCGGAACGGGTCGTATTCCTGCCGCCGGTTGCCGAGGCCGAGCTTCCCGACCTGTTCGACCGGCATGATGTCTACGTGTTTCCCTCGCTCTACGAACCGTTCTCGTTGACGCTTATCCATGCCATGGCGTCGGGGATTCCGACCGTGGCGTCCGCTGTCGGGGGGAATGTCGAGATCGTGGAGGATAAGGAGACCGGACTGCTTTTCGCGCCGGGAGACGCCAGCGATCTGGCCGCCAAGATTACATTGCTGGCGGATGACGGCGAATTGCGCGAACGGATATCTCGGGCGGGGAGGGACGTGGCGGCGCAATTCACCGTGGCACGGATGGTCGGCCAGATGGAGGATTATCTTATCAGGCAGAGTCAGGGATGAGGGCCGTGACGTTGGCCGGTCGGAGTTGCCTGGTTCTGGGTGCCGGCGGATTCATCGGTCAGGCGCTTTCCGACAGGCTGGTGGCGGAAGGGGCATTGGCCCGTGCGTACGGGCGGCGGCCACGCTTACGCGATCCCGATCCGCGCTTCGACTGGTGGGGGCACGATTTTTCCGACGATCTTGCCCTGGCCCGTGCCGTTGATGGCTGCGATTATGTCTTTCACCTGATTGGCGGAACCCTGCCTGAAAGCGCGAACAGGAATCCCGAAGCCGAGATCCTGGGCAGCGTCAATCGCACGATCCATCTGCTCGATCTGTGCCGGATGTCGGGTGTTCGCAAGGTGGTGTTCGCGTCTTCGGGTGGTACCGTCTATGGTATTCCGAAATCCATTCCGATCGGCGAGACCATGGAGACCTTTCCGATCTCGGCTTACGGCATCGCCAAGCTGACCATCGAGAAATTTCTTTATCTTTACAAATATCTTCACGGCCTGGAGTCCGTTGCTCTGCGGATTGCCAATCCATTTGGTCCCTATCAGGACCCTGGCAGGCGACAGGGGATTATCGCCGCTGCGATCGCGAGCATCTTCGCGGGCAGGCCGATCGAGATCTGGGGCGACGGAACGGTCATTCGCGATTTCATCTATATCGACGACGTGATATCGGCCTTTATTGCCGCCGCGGATTACGATGGGCCGACTGGTATTTTCAATATCGGATCTGGGATCGGCCGAAGCGTCAACGAAATCGTCGCCTCCGTTGGGCAGGCGATTGGTGTGGACGCGCCCCATAGGATCTATCGGCAGGGGCGTCCGAGCGACGTGCCGGTCAATGTGCTGGATATCGCCCTTGCCCGTCAGGAACTGGCATGGGCGCCGACGGCCGATTGGGCAGAGTCGCTCCGTAGTACGGCCGAGTGGCTGAAGACCTCGCAGACGGTGTGACCGTCGATTTGTCGTTCATTGAGGAATGATAGCTGTCGTGCCCGATATGAATCAGATTGAGACGATTTTTCAAGCCCTGCTTGGCCGGGCGCCGCTTCCGCATGAGGTGCGGGCCTATGAAGAGTTGCAAGACTCTCCGCGGGCGCTCGGTCTTCGACTGATAACATCGCAGGAATTTCGCAGGAGAGCGTTTCTGGGCGAGTTCCCCGCGGGGAGCACGCAATGGGTCTGTGCGGAGATCCGCGACGGACTCAGGCTCTGGGTTGACCTGATGGATGCAGGCGTGTCCGCTGGGGCTATTGGCGATAACTGGGAGCCGGCGGAGACCAGTTTCATCCTCTCGATTCTGCATAAGGGTGGAACATTCGTCGATATCGGCGCGCATATCGGCTGGTTTACGGTATTGGGCGCCCATAAGGTCGGACCGGACGGTCGGGTTTATGCTTTCGAGCCGCGTCCTGCGATTTTCGAGCGCCTGCGTGCATCTGTCGAAGCGAACGGCTTTCAGGATCGCTGTGTCCTGCATTGTGCGGCATTGTCGGACAATGCCGGCACTGTCAGCATGGCGACGTTCAGCCGTGAGCGCAATTCGGGCCACGCTGTCATGGTCTCCGGCGCGGTCCCTGAAGATGCCAGTCTGGTTGAAGATATTCCGGCCATCGTTCTCGATGGCCTGGTGTGGGATCGGCGGATCGACCTGATCAAGATTGATGTCGAAGGCGCCGAAGCGCTGGCGCTGCGGGGTGGGCGCGCATTGCTCATGCGTGACCGGCCCATCATCGTCAGTGAATTCTTTCCCGCCTGGCTGAGACAGGTCAGTTCCGTTTCCCCGGATAATTTCATGGCCTTCCTGAAAGAGCTTGGATATCGCGTGTTCGAACTGACATCGCAGGGGATTGGCCGCGAGATTCATGCGCTGGAAAGGAGTCGCGCTTTTGGCGAAGATGATTTCACCAATATCCTCGCGCTTACCGATGCGCATATCGATCAGTATCTGCTCCGTCCGCTCGACGGGAGTGTGAGGGCGTACGAAACCACGTTTGAACATTTGCAGGCCGAGCGCGACGTAAAAAAAATGACGCATGAAGAGGAACTGGCGTGCGAGCGCGAACAACTGGCGCGCCTGCGCGAACAGAGGGAACTGCACGAGGCGGCCCTCGACCGTCTTCGGACGGAATTGGACGCGGAGAAGGCCGTGCAGGCGCAGCAGGCCGAGCAACTGGCTCGGAGCGCCGCGGATCTTCAGGAGTTGCAAAGTCGGGCAGATAATCGGATCTTGCATATCTCGCAAGAAAATAGCGCTCTGATTGCCAAGGTTCATGTCCTGCAAGAGCAGCGGAGCAATTTGATTGCGCAGAATGAAGCCTTGCAGGCGAGCAATATCTGGCGGGCCTGCACGGTGTTGATACGGCTGGCCCGGCGGATTCCGGCGCCGTTGCGCAAGTTGATGGTTCGGAGCACGAAGTTCGGTTGGTGGACGGTGACGGGGCAGTTGCCCCGGCGCAGGCGGGAGTGGCGGCAGGCCCGGCAAAGGCGCAGTTTGGCGGCCGTAGGATCTCAGATAGTGCTTCCGGCCCCCGTCGAGGATCCAGCTGCGGAACTGGCCAGATGGGCGGGGCGGCGGGGGCCGGTGGCTCTGATCGTGGATGATCGGTGGCCGGAGCCGGATCGGGATTCCGGTTCGGTGGATGCGGTCAATCTGGTACGGAACCTGATCTCGATGGGGTTCGATGTTGCCTATGCGGTGGCGAGCGATCTGGTCCAGGATAGGCGGTATCGCGACGGGCTGGTTGCCATGGGAGTCAGGGTGCTGCCGCAGAATGGCTTGGCCCATGTCCGGAAATATATCGAGGATAATCGGGATATCTTCACGCTGGTCATCCTCACGCGGGTAACCTGGGGGGGCGTACTGTTCGAGCTTGTTCGTTATAATTGTCCTGACGCCAAGATCATCTTCAATACCGTCGACCTGCATTTTCTGCGCGAGCAGCGGGTGGCGCGATTGAGTGGAAGCGATGAAGCCATCGAAGCGGCGAACCGTACGCGGGACCGCGAGGAATGGCTGGTCGGGCATGCCGATCTGACAATCGTCGTGTCGGAGACCGAGCGGGAAATTCTCTCCGCATCCGTTCCGCGCGCGCCGGTCCTGCATCAGCCTCTGGTCCGCGATGTCATCCCGCCGACGGCGCCGTTTTCGGCCCGCAAGGGAATCGGATTCGTGGGAGGGTTCGCTCATCAGCCGAACCTGGATGCCGTTCGCTGGTTCCTGACCGACATCTGGCCCCTTGTCCGTCAGAGATGCCCGGACCTGACCTTTTCGATCGTGGGCACCAATCTTCCGGACGGTATTGCCAAAGCGGAAGAGGGGGTGACCTATCTCGGGCCGGTTGCTGACCTGCATGCATGGTTCGAGACCTTACGCGCGTCCGTGGCGCCGTTGCGTGTCGGTGCCGGTGCCAAAGGCAAGGTCGCATCCAGCCTGGCGAGCGGTTTGCCCTGCGTGTTGTCGGCCGTTGCTGCGGAAGGCATGAATCTGGTTGACGGGGAGAATGTCCTGATCGCGGATACGCCCGAGATGTTTGCCGACAGGATCTGCGCGCTGACCTCCGACGACGTTCTATGGCAGAGGATTTCGGCCGGTGCGCTTGCCCTGGCGCGGCAGCAATTCTCTCATGAAGCCGCCCAGCACGGGCTTCATGCCGCGTTGATCAAAATGGGGGTGCCGGTGCCAAGGGCGCTTCCATCGGCGGAAGCCGTGGGATCGCATTGACATGTACCGGATTCGACCGCTCTGCTGCCCGACTTAGCCGGGCTTGCGATAGCGTCGTTCGCGCCGGGGAGGGGAGGCTAGGGTGCAGTCCGGGTTCTCCAGCGTGTAATTCGGATTGTAATACGGATCATTCAACAGATCGTCGCGCCAGTGCGTGATCATGAAGTCTGTCTCGCGCCGGAACCGCTCCGCTTTTTCGCCGAACCTATCCTGCCCCCGCGACGCGCTTTCATGATGATAGAGTTCTGCGAATGGCGTGCAGACGATACGCAGCCCCAGTTTCCGGATCTTTAAGCATAAATCGACGTCGTTGAAGGCGACGGCCAGATTGGCTTCGTCCATTCCGCCCACCTGTTGCCAGACATCGCGTCGCAATGCGAGACAGGCGGCTGTGACCGCGCCGGCGCTGCGCAGCAGCCCCAGGGTGCCGAATGGTCCGGGATCTTCGCGCCGTGCGCCGACCAGAAGATGGCCACCGACGCCGCCAATGCCGAGCAGGGTTCCTCCATGCTGCAATCGGCCGTTCGGATAAAGGAGCCGGCAGCCGACGGCACCGATGTCGGGCCTGAGTGCATGCGAGACCATCTCACGCAGCCAGATGCTGTCGATGACTTCGATATCATTGTTGAGCAACAGCAGGATTTCGCCGCGTGCCTCGGCAGCGGCCTGATTGGTGATCCGCGCGAAATTGAACGGGCCGGGCATATCGAGTACCCGTACGCGCGGGTCGGACTCGGCGGCCCGCAGGAGGGCAAGAGCATCAGGCTCCGTGCTGCCATTATCGGCGACCAGCACTTCGAGGGCCGGATAATCTGTCCGATTCAGAAGACCCTCCAGGCAGACCCGCAACAGGTTCGCCCGGTTGCGGGTTGGGATCAGGACCGACACTAGCGGTGCGGGTTCGGGCACTGGAAAGACGATCCGGTGATGGGACCCGGCCGCCGGCAGAAGCGTCACTTCGATTCCGCGCGCCGCCAGGTGTTCGGTGACAGCCTGACCTGTTAAGGCGGCGTGGTGCCTCATTGTGCTCTGGGAAACCGGTTGCCTGTCCGCAGGCTGGTGCTGATGATACAGGACGCGCGCAATATGACGCACGGCCGTTGGACCGCAGGCGGCGGTTGCGCGTAGAGCCAGATCATGGTCCTGGACGCCTTCGAACCCTTCGCGGAATCCGCCGATGGACAGGAGGAGGTCCCGCCGGTAGGCCGTGAGATGATTCAGCAGATTTTGTCCCAGGAGCAGGTCGGGATCGAAATCCGGCTTGAAGTAGGGCGTGTTGCGATTGCCCTGCGCGTCGATTCTGTCCTCGTCGGTATAGATGACCCGTGCTTCGGGATGATCGAGGATTTCGGCGGCCAGTTCGTACAGGGCGTCGGGCGGTAGCAGGTCGCCAGGTTCCAGGAAGGTCACCCATTCGCCCTGAGCCTGGCGCAGGGCGCCATTGGATACGGCTGAAATGCCGCCCTGCGTCGGGCAGGCGATGACACGCATCCGGGGATCGGCGGATGCGGCCCCCGGGCGCCTTGATGCCGCATGGGTGCCGCCCGACCCATCGGTCAGGCAGAGTTCCCAGTTTTCATAGATCTGGGCCTGGAGCGAGGCGATCGTCGCGCGCAGCGCGGCCTCGGGCGCCTGATGGGGCGCCATGACGACCGACAGCAGCGGCTGGCGTGGGAAGCGTGCGATATCGTCGCGAATGGCGGCGTCGTCCGCCTGGGTGATCGTTTCGTACCGGACCATCCAGCTTTGATACTCGTCGCGTGAAATATAGCGCGACCGGAAGGGAATGATCGACGGCATGACAAGGTGCGCGGCAGGACGCAGCATACGTTTTACCGCTGGGTGCTTCCGAACGAAGCGATGCGCCGCGCCCATGACCTGATAGAGCTTTTCGACTGCCATTCTGCGGAGTGCTGGGGTTACTCGTCCGGTAAGCAGGGGCATGGCGTGGCTTTTCCTATGCGGCCAGATAAGATGCGGGACAGGCCGTCGGTTCGAGGATGTCCTACGGACCCGCGCCGACCTTCGCCAGTTCCCTGAATGCCGCAGGCGGAAGGTATTGTTCGAGAATGCTCATTGGGTCACCGTCTCCCCTGATCTGACCGTTCTCGATCCAGAGCAGGCGATTGCACCATTCGATCAGGATCGAAGGGGAGTGGCTGGCCAGCACCAAGATGTCGGCGTGGCGGACCATGCCTTCCACTCTTTTCTTGGCCTTCTCCATGAAAACGGCGTCTCCGGCGAGTATCCACTCATCCATCAGCAGGATTTCGGGCGGGAAGGCGGTGGCCATCGCGAATGCCAGTCGAATCGTCATGCCGGAGGAATAGTTGCGTACCGGAAGATCGAGAAAATGTCCGAGTTCGGAAAAATCTTCCACATCCTTGACGAGTTCCATCGTCTGGGAAACGGACAGGCCGAGATAGAGGCCGCGCAGGCGGATATTCTCCCGGCCGGTGAGTTGGTGGTTCATGCCCTGTCCGGGGTCCAGCAGGGCCGTCAGGCGCCCGTCCGCCGACAGGACCCCCCCCGTTGGTTGGTATATCCCCGAAAGAACGCGCAGGAGGGTTGTCTTTCCCGATCCGTTCGAACCGATCAGTCCGAGACGATCGCCAGAATTCAGGGAAAAGGAGATATTCTGAAGCGCCTGGACCACGGGACGATTGTTGGTGTCTCGGCCGAAGCGTGCCGATGCTTGCCCGAGAATGGTCTTCTTCAGCGAGCGGCTGTCGCTGTGATAAAGCGGAAAATCAATCGAGATGTCGGATGCGGTGAGATTTGCCATTGTGTTCAGACCCAGAAGGCGATCCGGCCGCGCGTTCGCGCGAAAGCGATCCATGAGAAAAGGATAAGGATACTGGAAATGATCAGCGCGTAGATCCAGGTTTCGGCCGGCAATGGCGTGCCCAGGAGAGGAGCCCTGAGAATTTCAAGGAGGTAATAGAACGGGTTGAAGCGGATCAGAAAAAGTGCCTCGCGGTGGCCGTTGAGGATATTCGCGTTCCACATGACCGGCGTTATGAAAAAAGCGATCTGCATGATTGCCGAGATGATCTGCGGCACGTCACGGAAGCGGGCGCACAGGGCGCCGAACAGGAGCGAGAACGCGAATCCATCGACAAGCCACAGGCCGAATGCCGGTAGCGCCATGAAGGAAAACAGGGATTGGTGCACGCCCATGATCGCGAAAACCGCAATGACGATCACGATATTATGGGCAAGAATCATTGTGTTGCGCATAAGGCTGCGTGCCGCGTGAACGGTGAAGGGCATGCGCATGCCCTTGATGACGGAGTCGGACTGAATGAAACAGCCGCAGCCGTCGGTGACCAGTGCGTTCAGATAGTTCCAGGCGATGAGGGAGAGGGACAGGAAGGGAAGATAGGTATGGATGTCGGTGTGGAAAAGATCGGCATAGATGAAGGCCATGGCCCCCACCTGCACGCCCATCGAAATGGTCAGCCAGAATGGTCCGAGTGCGGAACCGCGATATCGGAGTTTGATATCGAGAAAACCGAGGACCGCGATGAGTCTCCACAGATGGACCCCTTCGCGCAGATCAGCCAATGCCAGTTGGAACCGTTGTTTCCATCCGCGATCCGCTGACAGAATAAAATGGGCCGGTTTTCGAAAAGCTCCGTCTTGCGGCATCGTAGAGCGTGCTTTGGTCATGAGAATGGAGCCTTTGATACCCTTATATCTGCCTGGAACCTGGGCAAAAACGCGTGCGAAGGGTGATCCGGCACGCATTTGCGGTCAGGTTCCAGTGGGGTGACCATACGCGGATCGAACGTCGAGAGGCAAACCGGCGCAGATGGGCGATCCGGGTTCATCCCAACACGAACCAGAGGCGGAAAATCATCTGCTCGGCACGGGTGCTGCGTCGCATCTCGGGCATCCTTCGCAGAAGCCGCCAGCGGGCGACGCAGCCAGCCGGGCCGGGGATATCCAATGCCTGGCGGAGTCTGCCCAGGCGTGCGACCGCCGGTTCCGTCAACAGGTCCCCGTGGCGGAGAAGCTGCGTGACGTTGGCGCGGAAGGTGGACATGAACAGAGCCGGTCCTCGTCGAAGGGCGGCCCGTGCTCGCGCCGCGAAATGCGCGGGTGCGCCCACCACGTTGCTCTGGTGCTGGCGGTAATAGAGAGTGGGCTGGTTGTCCGTCACGACATGGCCGCCCGCACCGCTGACCAGAAGATAGCTCCACCAGTCATGCAGCGTTCCCGCCGGCGGCGGCATGGCGGCCTGCACCAGTCGGATCGCGGCGGGTGAGAGCATGATGGTGCAGCCGGTGGCGATGTTCTGGGTCAAGGCCATGGGAAAAGTGGGCTCGGGCGGCAATGCGGGCGAAAGGCCGAGACGGGCGAGCGCCGAATCCGTGAGCATCTGGCGGGAGCAATACAGGGCTGGCTCGTTGGTCGTGTGGAACGGCGCCAAGGCATTTACCGCGCGTTCCAACTTGTCTGGAAACCAGACATCGTCCTGGTCGCAGAAAGCTGCCAGGTGACCGTCTGGCACATGACTCAGCAGCAGGCTGAACGATCCGGCTACGCCGAGGCGCTCCAGGCTCCGGGTGACCTGGACGCAGCGCCCGGTGGGCAGGTTGTCGGCGAAGCGCCGCACGATCTGCGCGCTGTGATCGGTCGATCCGTCATCCCGCCAGACAAGTTGCCACGCCGCATGGGTCTGCTGTCCCAACGACTGGAGCAGGGCATCGAGAAAGGCGGCGCCGTTATGGACCGATAGCAGGATGCACACCGGCATGACGTTGCGCGCGGGAAGGCGGTCGGAACTCATCACGCGGAAAGATCCCATGCTGGAACGTTGGTTCAGGGGCGGCTGGGAATCTGGTCGACAGCCTGTGGAGGGTGCCTTCCCACCAAGGCTTGTCGTGCCGAGAAAGGGAGTGGCTACGATTTGAAAACGATGCCTGCGTCCCTCATATACCCTATGTCGCTATGTTTATTAAGAAGATTGGGGCGCCATCATGACGGACGGACAGTTTGAAACGAAGCTGGAAGAAGGGGTCGGTCGGCTTCAGGACGGGCTTGGCGGGTTGCTGGGTGATCCCGTGCTTCAGATGAAGGGCAAAGGACGCGTGCTGTGTGCCAAGGCCCGTTCAGCCGGTCTTATGGCCGGAGATGCCGTGCGCGACCTGACGGTGGATCAACCGCTGGTAGCTGTGGTGACGGCCGGTTTGGCCGGGTTTGTCCTGGCCATGACGTGGGTGCGGCGCTGAGGAACCGCCGGCCCGACCCGGCGTTCGTCATGCAAGGATTATGGATGGAGCGTGGATGATGTTGAAGTTGGCCCTCTTTTTTCTGGTGATTTCGATCATCGCCGGCCTGTTCGGGTTTACCGGAATTTCCGCTGCATCCGCTGGTGTCGCGAAGATCCTGTTCTTCCTCTTTATTCTTGCCTTCGTCGTCTTTCTGCTGATCGCGTTGCTGACAGCCAAAACGATCTTGTGACGACGCATTCCGGGCCGCACTGCGGCCCGGAATGTTGTCTTGGGGCTTGCAGGGCGGATGTGCCCTATTGATTCTTGTCTTTCTGGATGAAGGACGGAAGGAGTGGATTGTCGGTCTGGAGCGACGCCTTCGACGGCAGGCGTGCGGCATTCCATCCCCCTCCCAGGGCCTGCACCAGGGCTACGCTGTCGACCATGCGCTGCTGCTGGATGGAGAGGGTCGTTTCCGCGATCCCCAGAGCCGTGGTCACGTTGGTGATGACGGTGGTGTAGATCTGCGTTCCGGCTTCATACTGGTTCATCGAGACCTGGACGGCCTTGTTGGCGTAATCCAGCGCGACCTGCTGCTGTGCGGCCTGCTGGGCGAGGATACGCAGGTTAGACAATTGGTCTTCGGTGCCCTGCAAGGCCGTCAGCACGGTCTGGCGATAGGTGGCTACGGCGCTGTCATACTGGGCGTCGGCCGAGTGGACGGCCGCCGTGCGCGACCCGCCGCTGAACAGGGTCTCGGTTGCCGATGCACCCAGCGACCAGACGCGGTTGGCAACGCTCATCAACGAGGTCACCGGATCGCCGCCGCTCTGCGAATAGCTGGCATTGATGGTGACGTTGGGGAAGAAGGCCGCAATTGCGGCGCCGATCTGGGCGTTGTACTGCTCCATAGCGCGCTCGGCGGCGGCGATGTCGGGGCGGCGTTGCAGCAGGTCGGCGGGAACGCCGACCGGAATCGGCGGAATGGCGCGGCTCAGAGCGCCCGGCGTGATCGTCAGTTCGGCGGGCGAACGGCCGGCCAGCACGGCGATGGCATGTTCGTACTGGGCGCGGGCAACGCCGGCTTGGATCAGCGATGCGCGGTTCTGCTCCAACTGGGTGCGGGCCTGCATGACCGCCGTGGGGTCGGCGATGCCGGCATCGTACTGATTCTGGGCGATTTCCAGCGCCCGGGTGTTGAAGGCGACATAGCGGCGCAGCAGGTCCTGCAGCGAATCCTGGTAGCGCAGGTTGAAATAGGCCGTCGCGAGTTGTGCCTGGTAGGAAAGGGTGGCGTTGGCCAGATCGGCGGCGCTGGCCTGCGCTGCCGTTACCTGACTCTGGATATTGCGGCGGATCTTGCCCCATAGATCCAGGTCCCAACTGGCGCTGGGGCCGATATTGTAGGAATTGTACTGCGTGCCGGAATTGGCATAGGAACTGCCCGACGAGGACAGGGACGAGCCGCCATGGGCATTGCGGTTGAAGCCGATGCTGCCGCTGATGGTGGGGAACAGCTGCGCGCGCACACTGTTGATGGTGGCCCGGGCCTGACGGTAATTCGCCTCGTACATCCTGACGTTCTGGTTCGAGATCGCGACCCGCGATTCCAGATCGTTCAGGATCGGGTCGTTATAGATCGTCCACCATGCATCCTTGGGCAGTTCCGCCATGGCGGGTTGCGCCTTCACCCATCCGGGTGCCGGCACCAGTTCCTTGAAGCGGGCCGAAACCGGTGCGGTCGGGCGATGATAGGACGGGCCGACCATGCAGCCGGTCAGCACCAGTGGCGACAGGGCGGCGCCCAGCAGCAGGGCACGCCGACGCGGCGCGCGTGCGCCGGGGCGGGGTTTCGGCCTCGGGCGG